>NZ_JABXEM010000249.1:0-16999 GCF_013372595.1 Myxococcus sp. AM011 | reverse complement strand
CCCCCGGCCCCCGCCCTGCGGGCCTGTCTGCGCATCGTGTCGCGGATGACGTCGGTGGCGCTGCGCTGAGTTCGTGACACGACGGCGCTCCGATGCGGTCCGTGTTCGGACTCGACTCGTGCGGCGCGAGCCGTCACTGTGGCGCGCTCGAACGGCGGCGGGCCGGGCCGTTCCCCAGTGCGCAGCGTCCTTCCATCCGGCCGCGAGGGAGTCGACATGAAGTACACGAACCTGGGGCGCTCGGGTCTCTCCGTCAGCAGGCTGTGCCTCGGCACGATGAACTTCGGCTGGACCACCGAGGAGCCCGACGCCCACGCCATCATGGACTCCGCGCTGGAGCGCGGAATCAACTTCTTCGACACGGCCAACGTCTACGGTTGGGGCGAGAACAAGGGCCGCACCGAGCAGATCATCGGCAACTGGTTCGCGCAGGGCGGCCGCCGGCGCGAGCGCACCGTCATCGCCACCAAGCTCTACGGCCCCATGGGGGAGTGGCCCAACGAGGGCAAGCTGTCCGCGCTCAACATCCGCCGCGCGCTGGACGCCAGCTTGAAGCGGCTGCGCACCGACTACATCGACCTGTACCAGTTCCACCACGTGGACCGCGCCACGCCGTGGGAGGAAATCTGGCAGGCGATGGAGGTCGCCGTCGCCCAGGGCAAGGTGCTCTATGTGGGAAGCAGCAACTTCGCCGGCTGGCACCTCGCCCAGGCGCAGGCCGCCGCCGCGCGCCGCGACTTCATGGGGCTGGTCAGCGAGCAGTCCCTCTACAACCTGATGGCGCGCACCGTGGAGCTGGAGGTGCTGCCCGCCGCCCAGCACTACGGCGTGGGAATCCTCCCGTGGTCTCCGCTCCAGGGCGGCCTGCTCGGCGGCGTGCTGAAGAAGGAGCGCGAGGGCAAGCGCCGGCTGGAGGGCCGCGCGCAGGAGGCCCTCCAGAAGAATCGCGAGAAAATCGAGCGCTACGAGAACCTCGCCGCCGAGCTGGGGCACGAGCCGGGTGACGTCTCGCTGGCGTGGCTGCTCCATCAGCCCGCCGTCACCGCGCCCATCATCGGGCCGCGCACCGCGGGCCAGCTTGACGCGGCGCTCCGTGCGCTCGACGTGAAGCTCGACGAGAAGACCCTGGCCACGCTGAATGAAATCTTCCCGGGCCACCGCCCCGCGCCCGAGGACTACGCTTGGTAATGACGCCTGGGCGTGCTCAGTGCAGCGGCGGTCCAGGAGGCTCCGGCGGCCGGGGTGGATTCTCGGCCCCGGCGTCAGGCCCCGCGCGTGGCAGCACGACGATGAAGGTGGTGCCCGCGCCGGGGTGGCTCTCCAGGAAGATGTGGCCGCCATGGGCCTCCACGAGCTGGCGGGTGATGAACAGGCCCAGGCCCAGGCCTCCGTAGTGACGGCTGGACACCGCGCGCTCGAAGCGGTCGAAGACGCGCTCCGCGTCCTCGGGGGCGATGCCGATGCCCCTGTCACGCACCTCCAGGCGGGCCTCGTGCTCGTCGCCCCGCACGTGCACGTCCACCGGCGCGCCATGTCCATACTTGAGCGCGTTGGACAGCAGGTTGGTGATGACCTGCTCCAACCGCAGCCGGTCCCACCGGCCCGTCATGGGCGTGGGCGCGTCGACCTCCAGGCGCACGTTCACCGTCTGCGCCTCCATCTCGAAGCGGCGCGCCAGCTCGCGCACCAGCTCTCCCAGCTCCAGTGACTCCAACTGCAGCTCCATCCTCCCGCTCGACAGGCGCGACACGTCCAGCAGGTTGTCCACCAGCTTGGTGAGCCGGGTCATCTGGCGCTCGCAGGTCTCCACGCCGCGCTCCAGGCGGCCCAGGTCCAGGGGCTCTTTCTGGTGGAGCTGCCGGAAGAGGAGCTGGAGCTGGAGCTTCAAGGACGTGAGCGGCGTGCGCAGCTCGTGCGCGGCGACGCTGAGGAACTCGTCGCGGATGCGCACCGCCGACTGGGCCTCGCTCGCCAGCCGTTGCTGCTCGGCGCTGGCGCGCTCCGCGGAGGCCCTCGCGCTGACCTGGGCGCGCGTGACGAGGAACAGCAGCAGGGACATCAGCAGCCCGCCGACCGCCACGGTGGTCGGGTGGCTGGAGCTCGTCCCCTCGAAGAAGGCGGGCCGGGTGGTGAACACCAGTGTCCACGGCGTTCCGGCCACCGACAGGCTGACTTGCGAGCGCAGCGGGGTGTTGTGCTCGACTGCGGGATGCTCGACGCGCGAGCTGTAGAGCAGGTCATGTTCGTGGGCTTCCGTCCCATCGTAGATGGCCAGGTCGATGGTGGACTGGAAGCCGGGGAAGCGCAGGCCCTCCACCAGGTCCTTCATGCGGAAGGCCCCGAACACGAAGCCCAGGAGCCGCGCGTGGCGCTCCTCGGACGTGGTGGGCTCCGGCTTCTCGAAGAGCGGCACGTAGAGCACGAAGCCCGTCCGGAGGTCCGGGTCCTCATCCTCATCCTCCGACAACAGCCGCACCATGCCGGTCGCCGCGGGCAGCCCCGTCTCCAGCGCGCGCTGGAGGGCCGCGTGCCGCACGGGCTCCGCCAGCGCGTCGAAGCCGAGCGCGCGGGCGTTGTGCACGTCGAAGGGCTCCACCATCACGATGACGGCATGGTGAGGCCGCTCCAGCCGGGGCTGGACGTGGTACTGGGTGAAGCCCTCGGCGCGCATCAGGGCCTCGTGCTCCGCGAGCGCTTCTTGCTGAAGCCACTGCGCGAAGCCGATGCTCTGGATGCCGGGGAAGCGCTGCCTCACCTCCAGGCTCTCGGTGTACGCGCGGAACTCCCGGCGCTCCACCTCCTGGCTGCCGCTGAAGACGCCGCGCGTGCCCAGCAGCATGGCCTGGTACATGTCCATGCGCAGCTGGAGGGCCACGGTGCCGTCGGCGACGGCGTCCTCGAAGAGCTGCTCGCGCCGCAGGTCCACGCCGCGCTGGACGTAGGACGTGGCCCCCGTGGTGACGAGCAGCCCCAGCAGCAGGGCGCAGTACGCGGCCGCGTCGCGGCGCAGGTGGGTGAGCAGGGGTGTCGACACGGCTGCGTGGAGGCAGGACCGCAGGAAGGTTGCCGGGAAAGGGGCCGGGAGGACGACGAGGCGAGCTTCGAGTGCGCGGCGGCCCCCTTCAAGCCGTCCCCGCTCCCACGTGTCTTCCAGGAGAAACGCCCGGGGGCGAAACACAATGCCCGCCCGCCCGTCCGTACCTGGGACACTGCAACGGGTGCTCGCTCAGGGCATTCTAGGAGCCATGGTGCGTCACGTCATCGTCGTGGGAGCTGGCCCCGGGGGCCTGTCCGCCGCCATCAACCTGGCCGGACAGGGCTTTCGAGTCACCGTGGTGGAGAAGGACCTGGTGCCGGGAGGACGGATGAAGGGCCTGACGCTCGGACCCCAGGGCGAGTATTCGCTCGATACTGGTCCTTCCATCCTCCAGCTCCCCGGGGTGCTGGAGCGCATCTTCGAGCGGGCGGGGCGGCGACTGGCGGACTACGTGAAGCTGGTCCCCCTGGACGTCAACACGCGGGTGCGCTTCTGGGACGGCACCCACCTGGACACCAGCCGTCACCCGGAGCGCATGGAGTCGGAGCTCGCCCGCTTCGGACCCACCCAGGTGGAGGCGATGCGCCGGTGGCTTTCGGACGGACGGGAGAAGTACGGCGTCGCGTACGAGAAGTTCATCTGCACGCATGCGGGCAGCCTGGGCTACTACGCGCCCTGGCGCCTGGCGCCCACGCTGCGCTTCAAGCCGTGGCAGACGCTGTACCGGCACCTGGACTCCTTCTTCCATGACGACCGGCTGACGTACGCGCTGGCGTACCCGTCGAAGTACCTGGGCCTGCACCCGACGACGTGCTCGTCGGTGTTCAGCGTCATTCCCTTCCTGGAGCTGGCCTTCGGCGTGTGGCACGTGGACGGCGGCTTCCGCGAACTGGCGCGAGGGATGATGCGCTGCGCGCAAGACTTGGGCGCGACGTTCCGCATGGGCGCGCCGGTGGAGCGCGTGCGCGTGGAGGCGGGGCGCGTGGCGGGCGTGAAGCTGGTGGGTGGCGAGGTGCTGGACGCGGACGCGGTGGTGATGAACGCGGACCTGCCGTACGCGGCGACGAAGCTTGTGCCCGCCGAGGCGCGCGAGGGCTCGCGGCTGACGGACGCGGCGCTGGAGAAGGCGAAGTACTCGTGCAGCACCTTCATGGCGTACTACGGGCTGGACACGCGCTACGACGACTTGCCGCACCACCTCATCTATCTCTCGGAGTCCGCGCGGCGCACGGACCGCGACGCGCTGGAGGACCGGAGCGTCGACGTGGACGACCCGCCCTTCTACGTGTGCAACCCGTGCGTGACGGACCCGTCCGGCGCGCCGAAGGGACACTCCACGCTCTACGTGCTCGTGCCCACGCCCAACACCGCGCGCCCGGTGGACTGGGTGAAGACTCAGGCCACGCTGCGCGAGCGCATCCCCGACATGCTCGCGAAGGTGGGACTGAAGGGCGTGCGAGAGCACATCCGTGAAGAGCGCTACTTCACCGCGGAGACGTGGCGGGACGACTTCAACGTGTTCCGGGGCGCCGTCTTCAATCTCTCTCACACGTGGCTGCAATTGGGTCCGCTGCGGCCCCGCGTGAAGAGCCCGGACGTGGAGGGCCTGTTCTGGGTGGGCGGTGGCACGCATCCAGGCAGCGGGCTGCTCACCATCATGGAGAGCGCCAACATCGCCGCGGACTACCTCAACCGCGAGGCGGGCCAGGGGCCGCTGCCGGGCTGGCCGTATGTGCCGCCGCTCGAGGACGCGACACGAAATGCCTCGGGCCCGCCAATGCAGGCGCCCCGGGCGCGCGCTGGCTGAGCCTCCCTCCTCTCCGTGCGAACGGCGGGCCCGGCTCGCGCGGCGGCGTGGCGGGTGCGAAGCTGTCATGACTGTTCCTGGAGGTCGCGAGAGCATGCCCTTATTCATCCCGTTCGCGGTGGGTGGCCTGGTGCTGACGGCGCTGGGGCTCGGCGTGAAGCGGGCCTTCGATGAGGGCCTGATGGGGCCTCCGGACCCACCGGAGGTCCGCGCGGCGAAGGAGCGGCACGCGGTGGCGCTGGGGGCGCTCAAGTCCGCCCGGCTGCGGGTGCGGGACACCATGGCCTCGCTCGGCGAGCGGCAGGCGAAGGCGAAGGCGCAAGTCGTGGAGCCGCTGCGCGGACTGCTGGCGCGGTTGGAGCGGTGGGAGCACGCGCGGCGCGAGGACGTCCTTCCGGCCGAGGCCCTGTCCGCGCTGGAGGCGCTGCCTCCGGAGCCCGTGTCCCGTGGGACGCGGCGCGCGTGGCCGCTCTTCGGCGCGGGGGCGACGGCGCCGTCGGAGCTGGTGCCGGTGCTGGAGTGGCTGGAGCGGGGCTGGCTCCTGGAGGACGCGGTGCCGGTGGTGTTGGATGGGATGTCGTTGTTCGACGCCGCGGCGCCCTGGGCCGCCTCGCCCGCGCCGGACACGGTGGAGGCGCGCGTGCGAGGCCTGGATGACCGCGCGGCGATGCTGGTGCGGGCCACGGCCTTCCTGGAGGAGATGCTCTCGCGCCTGGCCACGCTCGACGCGCGCGTGGGGGTGCTCCATGGGCGCGCGGAGGTCCAGTTGAACTACCTGGACGCGGCCAGCTTCGAGGAGGGTGGCCCGGAGCCTCGCGAGCGACTGTCACGCCTGGGCGTGCTCGCGGGGCACCTGGTGGTGCTGCTGTGCGCGCCGGTGCTGTCGTCGGAGGGGAGGCTCGTTCCCGAGCCCCCGGTGTCACCGGAAGAAGCGCTGCTGGCTCAGACGTAGCGCTGCGCGAGCTGGGACACCTGGCCCGTCGCGTGGGTGACGGCGACGGCGGCCTGCTGCGTGGTGTCCAGGTGGCGCAGCGTGTCCGTCGTCAGCTCGTCCAGCTCGCGCACGGCGGCGAAGAGCTGGTCCACGCCCTGGTGCTGCTGGGCCACGGCCTCGGCGATTTGACGCACGGCGGACGCGGACTCGCGCGACAGCGTGGCCAGTTCGCGCAGCCGCTCTCCGCTGTTGCGCAGCGGCGTCAGCGCCGTCTCCACGCCCGCGGCGCCCTTGTTCGTCATCTCCGTGGCCTCGGTGGCGGCGGAGGCCATCGTCTCCAGCAGGCCGCGCACCTGGTTGGTGGCCTGGACGGACTGGTCCGCCAGTTCGCGCATCTGCCGCGCCACCACGCCAAAGCCCTTGCCGTGCTCGCCCGCGCGCGTCGCTTCAATGGCGGCGTTGATGGCCAGCATGTGCGACTGGTCCGCGAGCGCCTTCACCACCTCCGACACACGGCCCACCTCGCGGGCGCGCTGCTCCAAATCCATCATCTGCTCGTGCAGCCCGTCCGCGATATCGCGGATGGAGGCGAGCCCCTTCTCCGTGCCGAGCAGGGACTCCTCGCCCAGCCGGCCCACGGCCGCGGCGCGCTCGGCGACCTGGAGGATGCTGGTGGCCCGCGAGGCCGCGACGTGTGACGCCTGCTGGATTTCCTGCGCGGTGGCGCGCGCCTGATGCAGCGCCGCGGCCTGGCGCGACAGCGTCTGGTTCTGCTGGCTGCTGGCCTCCGACAGCCGCGTGCCAGCCTGGGCCAGGTCACCCGCCGAGGAGCGCAGCGAGCGCGGCAGCTCCTGGAGCCGCTGGTAGAGCTGCCACGTCGTCGCGGCCAGGTCTCCCAGCTCGTCCGTGGACACCCAGCGCGGCGGCGCGGCGCGGCCCTCCACCAGCGCCTCCAGCGACGCCCCCACCGCCCGCGAGCCCTTGGCGAGCCTCCGCGCGGCCCACGCCGCGGTGAGGATGGAGCCCAGCGCCGCGTAGCCACCGAACATGATGACCGGCAGCACCAAGTCCCGCTGCAGCGGCGCCACCGTGGCGCGCACGCGGTCCGCCGACGAGGCCTGGCCTCGCGACTCGATGTCCGTCGCCAGCTCGCCCAGCTCCCGCTCGATTCGCAGGTGCAGCGTGACGATGCTCGTCAGACACGTGACGAGCAGCGCGGACACGACGGTGGCGGGCAGGAGCCACAACTGTCGGGGCGCGAAGCCGTCGCCCGCGGGCCGGCTGCTGGGCGCCTTCTGGTACGCGTCCAGCACGGTGGGCATCAGCACCTGCTCATAGAGCATGTACAGGAGCGGGCTGCTGAACAGGCCCGCGCTCATCGACACCGCCACGCCCACCGGCACCACCGACAGGGGCCGGTCCAAGAGGAGCGCCACGCCGCCGTTGAAGAGCACCCCGCCGATGAACCACGACACCATCGATTCGCCGAACGCCAGCGTGGAGGGGATGCCAATCAACCGCTCCACGCGCTGCTTCCCCTGCGAGCCCATGGCGCGCTTCAAGAGCCACGGCAGCACGAGCACCGGCTGCGCCACCGCGCACAACCCCAGCACCAGCGGGGTGATGACTCCCAGCAGGATGCGTGTCGCGCGCGGTCCCTCCAGTGAGAGCAATTGCATGTCCACGTACAGGGCCGGACAGAAGGCCACCGTCGTGATGAGGGACCGCAACATGTACATCCGCCAGAACAGCGCGCCAGGGGTCGGAAGCGGAGGAGTAGACATCGGGAAGCAGTGACTCCGGGGTGGCAGTGACCTGAGCGTGCGGGCCGGCGCGCCCTGCGTCAACGTCCCGTTTCAGCCTGAGAGGAGGATTCCAACCAGATAGCGTGTCTGCCTGGTCGTCAGGACCGCTTCGGAACCCTACCCGCAGTCTGTCTGCATGTCAGGCAATTCCAGGAAAATTATGGGATTACCACCCGGTGAGAGAGGAACGCCTGACACCGGCACCTACACGCCTTTGCGCCGCTTCCAGGGCAGGCGAGCGTCTCGCCCGTGCCTGCACGCTCGTGAAGGGGTGTTCACACTCACACCACAACGGCTCTCAGGAGCTCACAGCCAAAGGAGACGCGTCATGGGTGAGTTGATCGACAAGGCCAAGGGCAAGATCAAGGAGACCGTGGGCGCCGCGACGGGCGACCGTTCGCTGGAGGCCGAAGGCAAGGTCGACACGGCGAAGGGCCACGCGAAGGAGAAGCTCGAGGACGCCAAGCGCGCGGTCCGGGACGCGGTGGACGACAACAAGCCTCGCCGCGATGAACCCTAGTCCGCTGTCACAAAGTTGAAGCCGACGGTCGGGTCGCGGGGCATGTCGCCCTCGCGGCCCGTCGCCGTCGTCGTCGCCCTAACGCTTCACCGCGGGCGGACACGCCACTTCAAGAAACGTCGTGGTCTTCCCACTGAGCATCACCCACAAGCAGCGCAGCACACAGCCCGCGCCGAACTCTCGGTAGATGAGACCCAGATTGGTGACCACCTCTCTGCCGGTGATGACCCCGCGCATTGGCCCTCCCCCTTCTGCTGCATCCCGTCCGTCCCGCCACCCCACCGCGCTGCCGCCGCACCCCTTCTGCAAAGCCCTGGCCGTTCTTCGCGCGGCCCGCAGGCGTCGCTCTGTTGCTCTGCGGACGTGCCAAGCGGGCCAATCCTCAGATCGAGCAGCGGGCCCCTCGCGCCTCACGTGAGATACGGACACCCGCCCCCTGGAGTTTTTTCAGGGAGGCCGTCCACCGTGCGACGCACCTCTCCTTCCCGCGCGCAGCGGGGGCTCGCACCCTCGCCACCCCTCGCGACGTCACGTCCTCACTGAACGCGGTGTCGTGCTCCACCCTCACCCAGGTCTGAGTCGAGCCGTCGCGACTGTCAGCGCACGGGACGCCGGGGCATGCGCCGGGCGCACGACGTCCAGCTCGGAGGGCGTGAGGGACGCGCGAGGACAGGAGGGCTCCGTCGTCCGCTCGGGCACGCGGCGTCCCCGGGGCCCGGGTGGCATTTGAGCGCGTCGGCCTGAATCTTCGCTTCGAGGGCTGGGATGTCGCCGCGACGCGGCGGCGGCGGACCGACGAGCAACGGCTCGCCCAGGTCGGTGTCGGGTGCATGGGATGGCGTGTCACCGCCCCACGGCGCCGACACTAAAGATGTGAGGACAGACGAAAGGAGGGTCTCGCGATGAGGCAGCACGAGCTGACCCGGATGGCCATTCCCTTGGCGTCATCACAGGGGCCCTTCCGGGGACCGAGGGGCATGACACGCCTGGTGGTGGCGACGGACTTTTCACTGCGCTCCGAGCTGGCGCTGGCCCGTGCGCTGCGGCTGCCGCTGGGGCAGGGCGCTTCCTTCACGTTGTTGCACGCGGGGCCTCTGTTGGAGGGCACCCCCGCGGGAGGCGTCGTCGCGGGAGAGCGCTGTCTGCGCAAGGCGGTGAGCGCGGTGTGTCGTCGGCTGCGGCAGCGGCCGGACGTGACGGTGCACGAGGAGCTGCGGCGGGGAGACGCGGTGGACGCGGCGGTGGCGGTGGCGCGCGAGCAGGGCGCGGAGCTGGTGGTCCTGGGCGGCACGCACGTGACGACGCCGGGGAAGGAGCTGGGAGAGCGCTCGACGGTGAGGCGCATGGTGCGGCGGCTGGACACGTCGGTGCTGACGGTGCTGCCACATCCGGCGCGGCCTTATGCGAACCCGCTGGTGGCGGTGGACTTCTCGCGCGAGTCCCGGCGGGCGCTGGAGCTGACGTTGCGGCTGTGCCCCCTGACGCCCGTGGAGGTGCTGCACGTGGTGGACACCCGAGCGGAAGAAGCGGCGCTGCGAGCGCGCGGGGTGTCACCGGAGCGCTTCTTGATATTGCAGCGGGAGCGGGAGGACGCCGCGAGGGTGGCGCTCGCCCGCTTCCTGGCTCCCTACCGGGAGACGGGGCGCGAGTTGGAAGCCCGGCTGCGTGGAGGAGAGCCGGGGGAGAGCATCCTCGCGCACGCGGCGGAGCTGGGCACGGACCTGCTGGCGCTGGCGGGCTCGGGCCCGTCCGAGGGGTGCGGCGTCTCGCTGGCGGAGCGGGTGCTGGCGAGGTCCTCGTGCGACGTGCTGGTGTCCCGTCACGAAGGACGCGCGATGTCGTGAGGGGCCGAGCGCGCGGACGCCGGGCGCGTTATGTACGCGCCCTGTGTCTTCTCGTCCTCTTGATTCCACGCCCCCCGCGAAGCCCTCCCTCAAGGAACGCCTGAAGGGGGCCGGAAGCCTGTTCCGGCAGCTCCCTGGCACGTTCCACCTCTTCTGGCGCGCGAGCCCCCAGGGCGCGGTGTTGCTGGGCGCGCTGACGCTGGTGGCGGCGGTGCTGCCGGCGGCCATCGCCTGGGTGGGCAAGCTGATTGTGGACGCGGTGGTGGCGTCCGCGCAGGGCTCGGCGGAGGCGCACTCGCGCGTCTACGGCCTGGTGGGGTTGGAGTTCGGGTTGATGCTCGGCGCGGGGGTGGTGGAGCGGGGGCTGACGCTGACGCGGGAGTTGTTGCGCGCCAACCTGGGCAACCTGCTCAACGAGCAGATTCTCCAGAAGGCGTTGGCGCTGGAGCTCCGGCACTTCGAGGACTCGGACACCTACGACAAGATGCAGAACGCGCGGCGTGAGGCGAGCAGCCGGCCGCTGTCGCTGGTGATGCAGGCGTTCTCCATCGTCCGCAACGCGATTACGTTGTCGACCTTCGCGGCGCTGTTGATTGCGCTGTCGCCGTGGAGCGTCGTGGTGCTGGTGGCGGCGTCGATTCCGGCGTTCATCGCGGAGGCGCGGCTGGCGATGGCGGGCTTCCGGCTCTACTCGTGGCGTGCGCCGGAGGGGCGCAAGCTGAACTACCTGGAGTGGATTCTCACGCGCGACAGCCACGTGAAGGAGGTGAAGCTCTTCGGGTTGGGGGAGCTGGTGCTGGGGCGCTACCGGGAGTTGTTCCGGAAGTTCTTCGCGGAGGACCGGGCGCTGGCCTTCAAGCGGATGGCGTGGGGGTTGGGGTTGGGCCTGCTGTCGCTGGCTGCCTTCTATGGCTGCTATCTGTTTGTCGCGGGGAAGGCGGCGGACGGGGCCATCAGCGTGGGCGACATGGTGTTGTACCTGGGCGTGTTCCGGCAGGGGCAGGCGGCGTTCCAGGGCATCCTGACGAGCGTGGGCTCCATGTTCGAGGACGCGCTCTTCATGAGCAATCTCTTCACGTACCTGGAGATTCCGACGGGCGCCGAGACGTCCCGGGTGTTGCCGGCGAAGTCACCGCCGCGCGGGCCGACCAATCACATCGAGCTGCGCGACGTGTCCTTCCGCTATCCGGGGAAGGAGGCGTGGGCGCTCAGGCACGTGTCGTTGACGCTGCGGCCGGGACAGAAGCTGGCGCTGGTGGGGGAGAACGGGGCGGGGAAGAGCACGTTGTTGAAGCTGCTGTTGCGGCTGTACGAGCCGACGGAGGGGGCCATCCTCTACGGGGGCGTGGACATCCGGGACATGGACGTGGGGGATTTGCGCAGCCGCTTCGGAGCGGTGTTCCAGGACTTCGTGCGCTACCAGTTCAACGTGGCGGAGAACATCGGGTTGGGGCATGTGCCGGCGCTGGAGGACCGGGGCCGCATCGTGAAGGCGGCGGAGCAGGGTGGAGCGAGCGGGGTGATTGAGACGCTGCCCAGCCAGTACGACACGATGCTGGGCGGGTGGTTCGAGAAGGGGCAGGAGCTGTCGGCGGGGCAGTGGCAGAAGCTGGCGGTGGCGCGAGCGTTCATGCGCGACGACGCGGAGGTGCTGATTCTGGACGAGCCCACGGCGAGCATCGACGCGGAGGCGGAGCACGCGTTGTTCGAGCGCTTCCAGGCGTTGGCGGCGGACCGGATGGCGATTGTGATTTCGCACCGCTTCTCCACGGTGCGGATGGCGGACCAGATTGCGGTGCTGCACAACGGCGGCGTGGACGAACTGGGCAGCCACGACGCGTTGATGGCGAAGGACGGGCGCTACGCGCACCTGTTCCGCCTGCAGGCGCGCGGCTACCAGACCTGAGGCAGGGCGCTCAGCCTCGCTCGCCGCGCAGCCGCTCCAGCTCGGCGAGGGCCTCGGCCAGGCGACGCTCGGCGTCCTCGCGGCGCTGGGTCTCCTCCGCGCGCAGGCGAGACTCCTCCGCGCGCAAGCGCATCTCCTCGGTGAGCTGGTGCTCCAGGTCCGTGTGGCTCGCCTCGACGCGCTCCATCATGTGCTCGAGTCGCGAAATCATCTCCTGGGCTTCGGGAAGCGCCGCGCCGCCGACGTAGAAGCGAAGCCGCTCGTCGTCCACCTGGAGCTCCAGGCCGAGCACGTCCGAGCGGTAGAACCCATGTTGAGGAAGGATGGGGCGGTAGGCACGGCGTCCCTCCTCGAGCCTCCAGCCGCTGAGCCGCAGCCGGCCTCGGTCAAATACGAAGTACTCGCGGATTCCGAGGCGGGCGAAGCGCTCCAGGTCCTTGCGTCGCTCCCCCGCGACGATGACTTCCAGGGCCAGGTCCGGGCCCTTTCCTTCAGCGCTCACCATCCAGCGCATGCGGGAACGGGACTCCATGTCCAACACGGCGATGACGTCCGGAGCGAACATCGACTCGCCCGGGTAGTACACGGGCAGTTCGCAAGCCAGGTACACCTTGCGGCCAATGCGAGAGAAGAAGCTCCCGAGCACCTCCCTCGTCCGCGACTTGGCCTCGTAGTGAGGGTCCCCCTCGGGAGGGTGCGTCTGTGACACGGGAAACTCGGAGGGAAGGCTGTCGATGACCTGGGCCTGCTCCTCGGGTGTCAGTTGCTCCCACAACTCCTGGGGAGGAGCGCGCGGGTCGTCCGGATTGACGCGGTAGGGGTTGGAAGCCATGGGACTGCTTCCGAGAGTAGGTCGCCCGGAATGCAGGGCCAAGGGCCGCTGGCGCGTTTCGTTCGTTGGGGCGCTGTAGGCCCCCGGGCGTTGCCCGGAAAAGCAGGAGTCGAGGTGGGCGACGTCCACTCCGAGGTCCGACTTCAGGGCGAGGGCGGCTGGTCAGGTCCCCCGGTGTGGCGCTGGCGCTTCTTGCGTGCCTTGTCCAGAAGGAGGAGCACGCACCCCAGGGCGAAGAACACCGCGGCGAACGAGGCGCCCCCGCCGATGAAGCCACCGACGAAGCCACCGAGCCCACGCACGGCGCCGCCGACGAAGCCGTCGAGTCCCCAGATGGGGGCCGAGGTGATGCCCCACACGGCGCCAGCGATGCCGCTGAGGGTGGCGGCCGCGAGGAGGACGGGCTCGATGAGGGTCATGGTCTGCCTCGTGATGCAGCGAGAGGGCCCGCGTTCCCTCCATTGAAGCACACGGGCTCGGAAGCCGCCTGGGGACGCTGTCCGCGCGAGGGCTCAGGCGGGCTGGTGCTCGCGCCCGAACTCCGTGACGAACTCGGACAGGGACTTCGTGGCCTCGGGATGCAGGGCGCCGAGCACTTCCGAGGCGAAGCTCGTGGGCGCCGAGCCGGACGCGGTGACAATCCGTCCGCCACGCACCGCGCGCGCCCCCCGTCGATAGTGCGCGGCGCCGCGGTAGGCGGGGACATGTTGCTGGAGGAAGTCGAGGGCGTTGCTGGTGTGAGCGCAATCATCGAGCAGGCCGGCCCGGGCCAGCGCGAGCGTCGCGCCGCAGATGCCAGCGACGACGAGGCCCGCGTCCGCCGCGCGCCGCAGCAAGGGCGTGAGGTCGGGGCTCGCGGCCGTCATCCAGAGCGGGGAACCAATCAGGACGAGTGCCTCGGCCTGGTCGGTGGAGAAGTCCTCGAGCGCGCCGTGGACCTGGATGGTCATTCCGCCAATCGAAGGAACCGGCCGTCCCCCCGGAGACCACCACGACACCTGGTCGCCGAAGTCCTCGCGAGCCACCGCCGCCAGCAGCGCGGGCTCCCAGTCGGCGAACGGCTCCACCACGACGAATGCGATACGGGCCAACAGCGTGCTCCTCGCTGAATGAGCCCCCGAGGATAGGGAAAGTGGCCGCGACTCTCCAGCCGAGAGAAGTCCCCGCCGCCAAGGCAAAGCAGCGGCGGGGCCCTCTCGCCCTGGGGTCAAAGTCATCCAGCTTCAGTCAGGCCGAAGTCGTCCTGCTCAGGGTAAGGGACGGCGGTTCGCGTCCGCCATGGGCGCACGACGAGCGACGTGGATGTGAGTGGTTGACTCCGTCAATTGACTCGCGGTGTGCTGTCCGCCGCACGAATGGACGGGTTCGTGCGATTCGCCAGTGCGTCAGTTCGTCCAGCGGATGTGCCACGGACCGCCGCGCCAGGCGCAGACTTCATACGCGAGTGGCTCACATGCGCCACAGGCCGTGTTCGGGGCCTGGATGAGCGTTCCATCGCAGCAGCGGATGCCGCAGGTCCGCAGGTTGGGCTGACATGCCTCCTTGACGGTCAGTGAGCAGAGCTGAGCCTCGACTTCACCGCCCTCGGTCACCTCCTCCATGGTGACCTCCTCGCCCGGCGTGGCCTCGGTGGGCGCCTGCTCCTCCGGGAGCGGACCTCCGCACGCGGTCAATGCCACGACTCCAGCCAACAGCGCACAACGACGCAGTCCCGTCATGAACATAGGTGTCTCCGTTTCCTTGGCGTCTGGGTTCTGATTGGCCCATCAGACGCAAAGACAGTAAGCCACGGAGGGACCGGAAAGGCAATATGACGGCGTGTAAGTGGTTGCCGAAGTCAATGAATTGTCCGGTGGGCGTCTGCCCATGGTGCTTGGGGCGTGAGCAGGGATTCCCCTCATGCCGCACCGCGCCCGATGCGGACGCACCGCCCGTCGGAAGCTCCGTGGCTCCTTCCGACGGGTGGCGACCTGCTCAGGGGACGTGCGTCGACGAGGGGGAGGGCGCTTCCAGGAGCCCGGTCTCGGAGAGGGCCCGAGTGGGCAAGAGGACTCTCACCGAGTACTGGTCCAGATAGGAGGAGGCCAGGGCATTGAGCCACCGGGTGTGGTCTCCCTCCCACAGCAGGCTGGTGATGGTGAAGACGCCCCCGGTGCCCACGTAGCGGTTGCGGTCCATCCCCATGCCCGGCCGGGAGGACGGCTGCCCCAGGCGTACGAACAACCTCATGTCGCGCAGGACGTTGTCGTAGACGATGAGGCCCAACACCGTGTTGGGCTCGTCCGCGGCGAGCCGCATCCCCGCGTCGGCGGTCCGCTCGATGTAGTTGCCGACGATGTGCACGCCTTGCGCCTTCACGATGCGGATGCCCTGACCGTTGTTGCGGTTGGCATAGTCATAGATGTCGTGGATGTAGTTGTTGTCGATCTGCACGTTGGCGGGCCGGTCGACGGGGTTGTTCCCGCCGACGGAGACGCCTCGGCCCGCCCGGTGGATTTCGTTGCCCAGAATCTGGACGTTCGTCGCGTCCTCGTGAATGAGCACGCCTTCCGCCGCGGAGGTGTTGGCCTGCCAGGGATAGCTCGCGATGTTCGGGAAGTCGGAGATGGTGTTCTGGTGGATGAGGATGTCATCGCAGGCCTTGATGTCGACCCCGTTCTCCCCGGCCGCATGCAGCTTGTTCTTCTCGATGAGGACGATGGCGGGTCGGCCGCCGTTCGGCTGGCACTGCACCCCGTCGCCCGAGACATCGTGGATGTCGTTCTCCACGATGAAGATGTTGCGGGACACGCCTCGCACCGCCACGCCGTGTGAGTCCGTATTCGCCCTGGAGAAGTCGTAGATCTCGTTGTTGTCGATGAGGACGAAGTCCGCGTAGCTGGCGACGACGCCACCGCCAGCCCGGCCTCCGTGCAGCACCGAGTCGGTGAGCTGGGAGCACGTGGTGCTCGTCTCGAAGAGGGCGGCGAACGACGGCCTGCCCTGGACGTCCACCTCGAAGCCCTGCACCACCCAGTACGGCTGGCTCACCGCGACCAGGCTGCCGACGTTGGTGGCCGAGGGGAGGATGCGGGGACGCCCGGCCTGCTCACCTCTCAGGACGATGGGCGCATCGACGGTGCCGGGTCGTGCCCCCTTCGGGGCGGTAATGGAGACCTGCTCGTTGTAGTCGCCTGCTCGCACCTGGATGATGTTCCCCGGCCTCGCGACCTTCACCGCCGCCATGATGGTGGAGTAGGGGTTCTGGTTGGACCCCAATGGCTTTCTGGAATCCCGTGGGCCATTCTTCGACACGTAGAGTGTGGGGCCATTGGCCTGCTCCGCCTTGGGACAGCGGTCGTAGAAGATGTCCTCTGTGAAGGCGGGTCCCTGCCTCGCGGTCTGAGTCCCCACCTCATCTGACGAAGAGCCTTCGCCAGGTGCGTCCTCCGGGCTCGCGCCACAGCCTGACGCGCCACTCCCCATCCACGCGATGAAAGCCAGACGCGTGAGCGTTTGCCCCAACCGGTGCTTCTTCATGACCGTTTCCCCCATGGCCCGCCACCGAAAGCTTCCATGGTTGTAACGGACCCTCGCCGCATCAACCTCGTAGCCCTGCGGGGCGGACACGCTTACGACGCGGAAGTCTTTCGCACTCATGCGCAGGCGCTCTATGACCAGGCGCGGGGCATTGTCTTCATGTGGGGCTTCATGGGGCCTGTCGGAGGAGGCATCGCTGGCGCGATGCTCGATTCGGCCCCTCGTCTTCCAGCTCCAGGCGCAGACGGCGCTGTGTCAGGTCGCCATCGAGACGAACACGCGCCGGGCCGCCGATGCCATGGTGGCCGCCGCGAGTCCCCCAGAAGCCGCGCGGCTCACCCGGGCGGGTTGAGCACGGCGCCGTGAGGCGTCAAACCGTCGGCAGGTGTTCGCGGACGACACCGAGCCAGTACTCCTTGCCGTAGTACTGGCTCATCTTCCCGATGAGCTTCCCATCGCGGAACAGGAGGAACGTGGGGATGCCGTAGAGGCCGAAGCGGTGGGCCAGCGTTTCGTGCTGGTAGGCGTTCACCTTCACGACGCGCATCGGCGCGCCGTCCAGCTCCGAGAGGAGCATGGGCTCGGCCTCGGCGTAGATGTCGCAGTTGGGGCAGCCGTCACCCCAGAAGTCCACCACCACCAGCTCGCCCTTCGGCTCCATGACGAGCTGGTCGAAGTTCTCCGCCGTTCCCTCATAGCTCACGGGATGTGCCATGCCCCTTGCCTAACGGGTCGCTCTGCCGGCTTCAAGCCGGGCTCGACTGGGGGGCGTCCTCCAGGCGCGGGGGTTGGGAG
>NZ_JABXEM010000248.1:0-17041 GCF_013372595.1 Myxococcus sp. AM011 | reverse complement strand
GGATAGGCCGCGCCCACCCCTCCGCCACGAATGACAAGCAGCGTCATTCCGGAGGCCTACCGGGCGCCGGAGCCCGAGCCTGGCGTGGATGGCGAGGCCGCGGCCTATCCCGTGGATTTGGAGGCGCTGCGCGCGAAGCTGCCGGACAACATGTACTGGGAGCTGGGCGCGCCGACGAAGGACCCGGAGCTGCTGCGCAAGCGCGAGGAGGAGACGCGCAAGTGGAATGAAGTCTTTGGCCGGGTGCAGGCGGGTGACGCCACCGAGGCGGAGATTCACGGGTACTACGACCGACGACGCAGGGTGTCAGAAGACATGTTGCAGTTCGCGACCACGGTGCTCGCGGAGCAGGGCGACAAGCTGCCCGAGCGTGACAAGGGTTTGTACGAGCTGAGCATCAACATGCACCGCACGCGGCTGTCGGAGTACCCCCGCCAGGAGGAGGAGTCGCTGGCGCGCCGCCGCGCCGCGGAGCAGAGCCGTGAGCAGTGGCGCCAGGGGCAGCAGGGCCAGCAGCAGCCGTGAGCGCGGTGTCCGCCCGTGTTGGATAGTGGAAGCTTGCGGGAGTCCGCGGCCGGGCGCCGGATGGGTGTGGGCCGCCTGCTCCGCTAGAGACGCGGGGCATGGCGGTGGAGACGAGTCGGAAGGGTTCGCCCGTCGAGGGCGAGCACGCGGCGGGCTCTCCGGATGAGTCGCGCCGGCCCGCGGGGGAGCTGGAGCAACGGGTGCTGGAGCGGACGGCCGCCCTGGAGGCCGCGCTGCGGGTGCGCGACGAGTTCCTGTCCGTGGCCTCCCACGAGCTGCGCACGCCCTTGACGTCGCTGCGGCTCTACGTGGACGGTCTGGTGCACTCCGCTCAACTTGGCGCGCTGGAGGCCTCGGACGTCCCAAGGCGGCTGGCCCGGGTCCAGGACCAATGCCGACGGTTGGACCGGCTCATCGCCACGCTCCTGGACGTGTCGCTCCTGTCCACCCAGCGCCCGGTGCTGGACTTGGAGGAGGTGGACCTGGGGCAGCTCGTCCGCCACACCGTGGAGCGGATGGAGGAGGACGTGCGGCGCGCGGGGTGTGATTTGTGCCTGCGCGCCCCGCTCGGAATCGTGGGCGCGTGGGACCGCACGCGCGTGGAGCAGGTCTTCACCAACCTGCTCACCAATGCCCTGCGCCACGCTGCGGGGACGGCGATTGAAGTGGCGCTCCGCGAGGAGGACCAGGCCGTGCTGTTGTGGGTGAAGGACGGGGGCGCGGGCATCTCCCCGGAGGACCAGGAGCGGCTGTTCCAGCGCTTCTCGCGCCTGGACCCGACGCGCCCCGGCTTCGGGCTGGGGCTTTGGATTTCCCGGCAGCTCGTCGAGCTCCACGGGGGCAGCCTGTCCGTGGCGAGCACCCCGGGCCAGGGAGCCTGTTTCACCGTGCGCTTGCCGCTGCCTGCTCCCGCTCCGCCCCCGGGCACCTGAAGACTTGCCCCACGAGGCCGTCGAGTGTTGTCTGACGAGCAGACGTGTGGGAGGTAGCGGTGGGCTGGATGAGGGAAGTGGTAAGCCGGGGGCGGGGGCCTTGACCCGTATCCGCACCGTGCGCGTGGACCATCACTTGACCGGACAGGGGCTTGCCAGTGCCGACGCGTCCCCCGCGGCCGTGGAGGGACTGGACACCGTTCTGTGGGACCAGTTCCCGGAGAGCGTCTCCATCTGCGCGACGGATGGGGCGTGTCTCTACGCGAACCCGGCGATGGAGCGCGCCTTCGGAAGTCTTCGGGAGGAGATGCTCGGCCGCCTCCTGTGGGAGCTGTACCCGGAGGCCTTGAGGGCGCAGCTCCAGCAGCGCTTCGTGCGCGTGGCGGCGGCGGGCGCGCCAGAGGACTTCGAGTGGCACTTCGCCTCCCAGGAGCGCTGGTTCATGCTGCGCCTGTTCCGGGGCCACGGGCGCGTCTACGTCTTCTCGCGGGAGAACACGTCGGAGAAGAAGCAGGAGGCCATCCTCCGGGGCCTCTACGACGAGACGCGCCGCGCGCAGCGCCACGCGGCCTTCCTGGCGCAGGCCAGCGAGGTGATGACGTCGTCGCTGGAGCATGACGAAATCCTCACGCGCCTCACCGTCCTCGCGGTGCCACCCCTGGCGGATGGGTGCAGCGTGGACGTGCCGCTGCCGGACGGACGCGTGCGGCGGGTGGCCATGGCGCACGTGCGGCCGGAGCTGGTGGAGCGCGCGCGGGCGTTCCACGAGCGCTACCCCATCCTGATGGACCAGACCTACGGCGTGGGCAAGGTGCTGCGCACCGGCGCCACGGAGTTCGTGCCGGAGATTCGCCCGGAGCTGCTCGCGCGGACCATTCCAGACGAGGCGCGGCGCCAGGCGACGCAGGAGCTGGGCATGACGGCGTACATCGTCGTGCCCCTGATGAGCCGGGGCCGTGTGCTCGGGGCGCTGTCGCTCATCAACACCGAGGGCGGTCGGCGCTATACGCAGGCGGATGTGCGGCTCGCCGAGGACCTGGCGCGGCGCGCGGCCACGTCATTGGATAACGGGCGGCTGTACACGGAGGCGCAGGAGGCGGTGCGCGCGAGGGACTCGTTCCTCTCCGTCGCCTCGCACGAGCTGAACACGCCGCTCACCTCGCTGACGCTCAACGTCCAGGCGCTGCGCAGGCAGTTGGAGGCTCCCGCCGGAAGCCCCGGGGACATCGCGTCCGAGTCCGTCTCCAACAAGGTGATGGCCGTGCAGCGGCAGCTCTCCCGGCTGTCCGGCCTGGTGCGCGAGCTCCTGGACGTGTCGCGCATCACCGCGGGCAAGCTGCGGCTGGAGCGCGAGCCGTTGGACCTGGCCGCGCTCACGCGGGAGCTGGTGCCGCGCTACGCGGAGGAGCTGTCTCGGGCGGGGTGTGCGCTGCGACTGGAGGCACCAGGGCCCGCGACGGGGGTGTGGGACCGGCTGCGGATTGAGCAGGTGCTCCAGAACCTCCTGTCCAACGCCATCAAGTACGGGCGGGGGCACCCCATCGAGGTGCACGTGGGCGCGGACGCGCAGCGGGTCTGGCTGTCCGTGCGCGACGAGGGCGTGGGCATCGCCGAGGAGGCGCAGCCGCGCCTGTTCCATCGCTTCGAGCGGCTCGCCAGCGAGCGGCACTACGGTGGACTGGGACTGGGACTGTGGATTGTCCGGCAGATTGTCGATGCCATGGACGGGCGCATCCTCGTGCGCAGCGCGCCCGGCCAGGGCTCCACGTTCACCGTGGAGCTGCCGCGACAGCCTCCGGAATGAGGCGCGAGCGCGCGCCCGAGGACACCACCCAGAGCTGATGGGAGGTGCGGGTGATTGCCACGTGCAGGCGGCGGCGGGACTCGTCATCCACGGGCCAGGCGCGCGCGGTGACGTCCGGGAGGATGACGTAGTCGAACTCCAGGCCCTTCACGCTGCCCACGTCCGTCACGTCCACGCCGGGCTCGAAGGAGAACTCTCCGTCCTTCACCCGGCGCGCCCAGGCCTGGTCCGCCACGACGCGATAGACGGCGTCGGCCGACTCGGGGCTGCTGGCGATGACCCCCACGGAGGCATGGGGCTCGCGCGCGACGAGGTCTCTCAAGGCCTCGCCGACGAAGAGCTGGGCCTGCGCGTCCACCGGGAAGTGGTGGAAGCCCACCGGCGCGCCCGCGCGGGGCGGCTGCGCTGACGACTCCGCGGGAGCCTGGGTGCCCAGCACCTGCCGGGCCAGCTCCACCACTGGCGCGGGGCAGCGATAGGAGACCTGAAGCCGGCAGGTGGACGCGTCGCGGATGCCCAGCTCGTCGAGCGCCTGGGGCCAGCCGGCGAAGCCCGACTCGGTCTGCTGCATCTCGTCGCCCGCGAGCGTGCAGCTGCGGCCCTTGCCCAACAGCTTGCGCACGACGAACAGCTCGAAGAGGGAGAAGTCCTCCGCTTCGTCCAGGACGATGTGGGCCAGTCGCTCCAGCCCGAGCGGGCCGTGCTGGGCCTTGAGGAACATGAGGATGGGCAGGTCCTCCAGGTCCACCGTGCCGGCGAGCGCGTAGGGCGTGTCCTCCTCGATGGCCTTGCCGTCCACGGTGACGAGCCGCTCCGGCTCGGTGATGTCCTTGAGCTCCTTGTCCAGCGGGGTGGAGCGTTGCAGCCGCGTGTGCTCCAGCACCTCGTCGATGGCGGTGCGCGGCAGCTCTCCCTTCGCCTGGCTCACCACGTCGTCGAGGAAGTGGCGGTCCAGGTACGCGTCCGCGAGCCGCCGGTGGAGCCGCTCCAGCGCGGGGCCCGCTTGAGTCTTCGGCGCCTTGATTCGGCCGAGGAGCAGGCGCCGCAGCGCGGGGTGCCGCTTGAAGCGCGACACGAGCGGCGGCGTCTCCGGGCTCAGCTTGATGCCCGGCAGGTCGAACGCGGAGCGCGCCGTCGCGAGCAGCCAGTGGTCCAGCGTATCCACCGAGACGCGGCCCAGGCCCAGGGGCGCCAGCAGCCGGCGCGACAGCCGGGCCAGGCCCTCCTCGGGGACGATGAGCTTCATGCGCGACTGGGGATACGTGTTCGGGTCGTCGAAGGCGATTTTCGCCAGCCGGTGCAGGGCCACCGTCGTCTTCCCGCTGCCCGCGCTGCCCAGCACCAGCAGGGGATGGGAGGCCTCCACGCTGACGGCGTCGTACTGCTCGGCGTCCAGCATGGCCGTGACGCCGAAGGCATCCTCGACGCGCCGGGTGCCCTTGCCGGTGCCCATGGCCCCGGGCCGCGCCGCCGAGCCCGCGCCTCCCTCTCGCAGGGCGCTGACATCGCGGCCCACGCCGTGCCACGTGCCATCCTGTGCGCGCTCCAGGACGAGGGCGCCGGAGATGATGCGGGTCAGCACGCCGCGCTCGATGACCACCAGGCGACGCACCTCCACGGTGCCCTCGGCCAGCCGCTCGCCGAACTGCTCCTCGTACGCGTCGCCCTCCTCGTACGAGTAGAAGACGCGGGCGATGGGGGCGAAGCGCCAGTCGATGACGCGCACCCCGGCGCTCACGTCCGCGAAAGTCGTGCGGCCCAGCAGGTAGTCGCGCTGTCCCGCGTCGCCATCCAGGCGCAGGTGCGCGAAGTAGGGCGCTTGCGAGTCCGGGAGCTGGGCGCTCTCCTGTCGGTCCAACAGGGCCCGCGTCTGGTCCATCTGGAAGAAGAGGTGGGGCAGGTCGGCCTCGGCCGCGCTCGTCGCCTCGTCGCGAAGGGCCTGGAGCTGGTCGACGAGCGCCTGGTTCTCCAGCGCCCGTCCTGCCTTGCGGCGCGCGAGCTCCAGTGTCGCCTGGACGCGCGAGAGCAGCGCTTCCTCCTCGGCGATGATGGCCCGGGCGTCTTCGGAGAGGTGTCCCTGCGCTTGCGTCATGCGCGCCAAGTTGAACTTCGGGACGGTGCTCGTCAACCCGTTGGTTTTCCTGGCGGAAGTGCTACTTTGAATGGCGGTCGGAAGGAGCGGGCATGCGGCGCTTCACCCCTCGGTTGGCGCTGCTGGTGCTGGCCTTCCTCTCGTGTGCCGCCTCGGGGCAGCGCACCGTCCTCCACCAGAAGCAGTCGCCCTACACGCTCATCGCGGTGACGGAGGACGCGGAGGGCCGGCGCTACCTCCAGTTCGACGAGTCCGGCGCGCTCCAGAGCGTGGTGTGGCCGGGGCAGCCGTTGAAGCTGGAGCTGGCCTACACGCGCGTGGCGATGGTGGGGCTGGCCTTCGTCCCCAAGCCCCAGCGCATCCTCGTCGTGGGCCTGGGCGGCGGGGCCATGCCCATGTTCCTGCGCGCGGTGGTGCCCCAGGCGCGCATCGACGTGGTGGACATCGACCCGGATGTGGTGGACGTGGCGCGCGAGTACTTCGGCTTCCGCGAGGATGAACGCCTGAAGGCGCACGTGGCGGACGGAAGGGCCTTCATCGAGGCGAAGCGGCCCGCGTATGACCTCATCTTCCTGGACGCGTACGGCCCGGAGAGCATCCCCGAGCACCTGGGCACGGTGGAGTTCCTCGCGGTGGTGCGCGCGAGGCTGACGGCGAAGGGCGTGGTGGTGGGCAACGTCTGGGAGGACCCGCCCAACCCGCTCTTCTCCTCCATGGTGCGCACGTGGCAGGCGGGCTTCCGCCAGCTCTACACCTTCGAGGTGGAGGCCAACGCCAACCGCATCTTCGTGGGCGTGCCCTTCCCAGACAAACAGTCGCGCGAAGCCCTCGCCGCCCGAGCCCAGTCGCTGGAGAAGCAGCGGGGCGTACCGTTCGATTTGAGCGAGATGGTGATGCGAGGATTTGCCGACGTCACTGGACGCGAGGAGTCGTCGGGCCAGGTGTTGAAGGACAAGCCCGTCACGCCCGTGGCCCCCGTGGAATCCAGGCCCACGGCTCCGGCGCCCTGACGCTCCAGGCGAGGGGCGTCGATTGTCATTCGATGGCGGGCAGGGGCTAGACTCCGGCGGCCTCAGGCAGCGTTGTGGACCCGTTTCGTTTCGGAGGCCGCGATGTCCCCGTCTCACGTCGGGCCACCCTCGCTGTCGCGTCGAGGACTGCTCAAGCGCGGAGTCTTCGGTGGCGCGCTGCTCGCGCTGGGAGGCGGTGGCGCGCTGTTCCTGCGCGAAGGGCTGTCATTGCCCCTGCCAGTCGAAGGACTCCAGGTCTTCGGGCCTCGCGAGTACGCCACGTTCCAGGCCATCGCCCGCCGGGCCTTCCCGCCTCGCGAGGGCTGGCCGGACGCGGACACCGCGCGCGTGGCCTTCCTGGCGGACCAGGTGCTCGCGCGCGGAGACCCCCTGGTCGCGAAGGAGGTCCGGGACGTGCTGGGAATCTTCGACAACGCGCTGGCGGGCCTGTTGTTCTCGGGCCGCGTCACGCCCTTCTCGCGGCTGTCCCCCGAGGCGCAGGACGCCGTGCTGGAGGACTGGCGGACGTCGCGGCTGGTGTTCCGTCGCGGCGCCTTTCACGCGCTGCGCTCGCTGACCCATGCCGCGTACTACTCGCACCCGGCGGCCATCGCGGCCACGGGCTACGTGGCGCCGCGGGGCTTCCACGTCGCGGACGCGCCCGTCTGGAAAGGGCCGTCGGATGGTTCCTTCGCGGGCACCGGAGGGTCCACGCCATGAGCGGCCGCATCCGGACGGGAGATGAGCTGACCGAGGACCAGACGCTCACGTGCGACGTCTGCGTGGTGGGCAGCGGCGCGGGCGGCGGAGTGCTCGGGCTGGAGTTGGCGAAGCGAGGGCTGGACGTGGTGATGCTGGAAGAGGGCGGCTACCACACCCGTCGCGACTTCGACCTGAACGAGTCGAAGGCCTACTCCACTTTCTATCAGGAGGCCGGCAACCGGGCGACGGATGACCTGTCCATCGGCATCTTCCAGGGCCGCACGGTGGGCGGTGGCACCGCCATCAACTGGTGTGCCTGCTTCCGCACGCCGCCGGAAATCCTGGAGCGCTGGCGCGACACGCATGGCGTGAAGGGGCTGGACGCCACCACGCTCGCGCCGCACTGGGATTGGCTGGAGGAGCGGCTGAACATCCGCGAGTGGCCGCTCGAGCAGTCCAATCGCAACAACCGGATTCTGTGGGAGGGATTGGGCGCGCTGGGCTACAGCCGGGGCACGGTGAAGCGCAACGTGCGCTCATGCGCGGCGCTGGGCACATGCGGTCTGGGCTGCCCCACCAACGCCAAGCAGTCCCTGCTGGTGACGCTGATTCCCGAAGCGGTGGAGAAGGGGATGCGGCTGTTCGCCAACGTCAGCGCGCGGAAGCTGGAGACCCAGGGCGGGCGCGTGGTGGCGGTCCACGCGGACGTGTTGAACCCGAGCACGAACCGGCCCACCGGAAAGCGGCTCACGGTGAAGGCGAAGGTGACGGCGGTGTGCGGCGGAGCCATCAACTCGCCGGGGCTGCTCTTGCGCAGCGGGCTCACCGGACGGGGCCGGGTGGGAAAGCGCCTCTTCCTCCACCCCGTGGTCGTCTCCAACGCCGACTTCCGGGAGCCGGTGGAGGCCTATCGCGGCGCGCCCATCAGCGTGTACTCGCGGCAGTTCATCAACCGGGGAGAAGGCAAGCTGGGGTGGCTCCTGGAGGTGCCTCCGCTGCTGCCCATCCTCAACTCCTTGGCGCTGACGGGCCTGGGCGCGGCGCACCAGGACCGGATGGCGCGGCTGCCGTATGCCAATGCCCTCATCTCCATCTGCCTGGATGGCGTGCACCCCGGGGACGAAGGGGGCACGGTGGCCCTGCGCGGCGAGGGCGAATACTCGCGCTTCAAGGTCGACTACCCGCTCAACGACTTTCACTGGGAGGCTTTCCGCGAGGCCCTCAAGGTGTCCGCGCGCATCCAGTTCGCCGCCGGCGCGGAGCAGGTGTCGAGCCCGCACTCGCGTCCCGTGGTCATGCGAAGCGAGAAGGACATCGCCCTCCTGGACGATGCGCCCTATGGCCCGCTCCAACTCTCCGTCCTCAGCGCGCACCAGATGGGCGGGTGCGCCATGGGTGGCGGTCCGGAGACGAGCGTGGTGGACAGCACGCTGCGCTACTGGGACGCGGACAACCTCTTCGTCGTGGACGGCTCCGTTTTTCCCACCGCCCTGGGCGTCAATCCCATGGAGTCCATCCTCGGCATCGCCCACTGGGGGAGCCAGCACGTCGCAGCCGCTGTGTGACATTCCATGACGGAACGATGATGGTGTTTTCGCCATCAGATGTTCTATGCAGTCCACCCCGTCTCCACGGGCGCGCATGGCAGTCCTTGCCGTGCACGAAGTCCCCCATGAGTCCATTCCGTATGAGCTCCCTGTTCCTGTCTCGGCCTTCTCCGCGTGCGCGGAGGATGACGGCGGCCGTCGTCGTCCTCTCCGCCGTGTTGGGTGCGTGTTCGACCTTGCCCCAGCGCGGCCAGGTGGTGATGCGCGACGTGTCCTTCCCCTTGCGAGACTTCCGCATGCCCTCGGGGCTGCGGGTGGTGGTGGAGCAGGACGCGCGCGCACCGGTGGTGGCGGTGGTGGCCCTGGTGGGAACGGGCGGCTCCAGCGACCCCGCGGGCAAGGAAGGCCTGGCGCACGTCGTGGAGCACCTGGCGTTCCGCTCGCGTCACGCGGGCAGCCCCTCGGTGTGGACGCGGCTGGAGGACCTGGGGGCGGGCCGCTTCAATGCCTTCACCAGCCTGGACCACACGCTGTACCAGACGATGGCGCCCAAGGAGTCGCTGGCCGCGCTGTTGAAGATGGAGGGACAGCGGATGTCCGCTCCGCTCGCCGGTGTCACGCCGGAGGTCTTCGCGGTGGAGCGCGAGGTGGTGCGCAACGAGCTGCGCCAGCGCAACGAAACGGGCTACGTGGGCCAGGTCTTCAGCTGGATGCACGCGGCGGCCTATCCGCCGGAGCACCCGTACTCGCGGCCCATCATCGGCACGCACGATTCCCTCACGGCGCTCGCCCTGGCGGATGCCCAGCGCTTCGCGCGCAACCACTACCGTCCGGACAACGTCACCCTGGTCATCGCCGGGGACGTGGACCTGGCCGCCGTGGAGGCGGTGTTGATGCAGAGCCTGCCCCCCGCGTGGGTGGGCACTGGCGCGCCGCTCGCCGTGGACACGCGCCTGCCGCAGGTGACGGAGCCGCCCTTGAAGGCCGCCGCGCCGTCCATTCCGGAGTACAAGGCGTCCGTCGGCTCGCCGGAGCTGTACATCTCCTGGGTGCTGCCGCGCTCCTTCGACGAGGCCAGCGCCATCCATGACTTCGTCCGGGTGAACCTGAGCCGGAGCCTGTCGGGGGCGCAGCTCACCGACGGAGACATCGCGGGAGTCGGCACGCAGGTGATTCCCGGCACGCGCGCCTCGCTGCTGGTGGTCCGCGTGCCGCTCACCACGGGCGCCAACCCGCGCAGGTCCGCGGACAAGGTGTTGGACCGGGTCTACGAGACGTGGACGCAGAGCATCAGCGCGGGGGCGGTGCTCGGCCGTGAGTTCGACTTCCAGTCCATGCGCCGCAACGTCATCACCGGCATGGTGCTGGAGTCCGAAGATTTGATGTCGCGCACCGTGCGCCGCGCGGAGCTGACGCACTTCATGCTCGACGTGCGTGGCTACACGCGCGCGCAGATGGCGCTGATGACCATCGACGGCGGCAAGGTGACGGACTTCGCCTACAAGTGGCTCCAGCGGGAGCGGGCCCGCATCATCCTGGTGCGGCCGGGAGAGAGCGGTGGCGCCAGCGTCGCCGCGCCCGCGACCCTGCCGGAGGAGACCTCCCCGGTGACGGCGGAGCAGCGCATCACCCCGTCCATGCTGACGGCCCTGTCGGCGCCCGTGCAGACGCTGAAGCTCGACAACGGCATGGAGGTGCTGCTCGCGCCCCGGCCCGGGCTGCCCGTGGTGCGGGTGGGCGCGGTGCTGGGCGGCGGCTCCACGTACGGCGCGAAGCCGGGCGCGGCGGCCATGGCCAGCTACGGCGCCTTCCGCGAGTCGTGGTTCGAGGGCCATGCCAGCCACTGGGGGCTGCATGTGTACGGAGACATGCACAAGGACCACGAGCGCATCGAGGTCGCCGGCACCGCCGGCAACATCGGCAACATGCTGGCGCTGCTGTCCGAACAGCTGGCCACCACGCGGACCTCGCTGGAGGCGGTGAAGTACCTCCAGGAGCAGGTGGTGCCGTGGCGGCGCGCGGTGGACGCGCACCCGGAGGTCCGGGCGGAGCGCGAGCTGATGAAGGCCCTCTACGGGACGCATGCGTACTCGCGAGACGCCACCGGCGAGGAGATGGCGCAGGTGTCCTGGGAGGACGTCCAGACCTGGATTGGGGATGTGTACCGTCCTGCCAACACCGTGGTGGTCATCGCCGGCGAGTTCGACGTGAAGACGGTGGAGCCCCTGGTGCGCGAGTACCTGGGCGGCTGGAAGCACGGACCCGCCACGGCGGTGAGCGTGCCCGGCGCGCCGGCGTTGCCCGAGCCCTCCGCGAAGGCCCGTACGCTCGTCACTCCCCGCCCGGGTGCGACCCAGGGTCATCTGCAACTGGCCTGCCGGCTTCCCACGGCCACTCCCGAGGCCGCGGCACGCTACTCGATGATGGCGGAGCTGGTGTCCGGGCGTGCGTTCCACGAGGTGCGCTCGCAGCGCGGGGCCTCCTACGGCTTCAGCGCGAGCACCTGGGTGGCGCGCGGCGGTGCCTCCCACCTGGTGGTGGAGGGCGTGGTGGATGCGCAGCGAATGACGGAGGGCGCGAAGTACGTGCGGGATTTGCTCTCCACCTTCGCCACGAACCTGGACGAGGGCGAGGTGGCGCGCTCCCGTTCGCGGCTGCTCGCGACGCAGGCGGTGTCGTTCATCTCCTCGGAGTCGTGGGTGCAGGCGCTCCTGGATGCCCGGGTGCGGGGCTTCTCGCCGGAGTCTCTGGCCCAGCGTCCCGCCCACCTCCAGGCCGTGACGGCCGCCGCGCTGAAGCAGGAGTTCGACGGCTGCCTCAAGCGGCTCGTGGTGGGGGTGGTCGCCGACGAGGCCCAGGCCCGCACCGCCCTCCAGGCGCTGTCCGTGCCGTAGCCGCTCGTGTGCTCCCTCGCCTGGCGCGCTGTCGACCAGGCGAGGGACGCGTGGCGGGCGTCCCTCCGCTCCGACGCTGACTACCTTGCCCCGACGGAGAATCCGTCCAGGAGGGGGCAGGCATGCGGTGGCAGGGTGGTCGTCGCAGCTCCAATGTGGAAGACCGGCGAGGCAGTGGCATCGGGCGTCCCCTGGCGGTGGGCGGGGGGGTCGGCTCCATCGTCGTGGCGCTGCTGGTGATGCTGCTGGGCGGAGACCCGTCCGTCATCACCACCAACTCTGGAGGCGGACTGGGCCAACAGGGCGGCTCCGGCACGGGCGGCTCGGGTGTGCCCGATGATCCGCGCCATGCGGAGCTGAAGGACTTCGTGTCCGTCATCCTCGCGGACACGGAGGACACGTGGCCGGGCCTGCTGGAGCCGCATGGGGTGAACTACGTGGACCCCCGGCTGGTGCTCTTCACGGGAGCGGTGCGGTCCGCGTGCGGGCTCCAGGAGAGCGCGGTGGGGCCCTTCTACTGCCCGCCGGACCAGCGCGTGTATCTGGACCTGGACTTCTTCGACGAGCTGGACCGCCGCTTCGGCGCGCCGGGTGACTTCGCCCAGGCGTACGTGGTGGCGCACGAGGTGGGGCACCACGTGCAGAATCTGATGGGCATCTCCGAGCAGGTGCAGGCCGCGCGGCGCCGCGTCTCGCCGGAGCAGGCCAACGTGCTGTCGGTGCTCCAGGAGCTGCAGGCGGACTGCTTCGCCGGCATCTGGGCCCACCATGCGCAGCGGGAGCGCCAGGTGCTGGAGGAGGGCGACGTGGAGGAGGGCCTGGGTGCCGCGTCCGCCATTGGTGACGACACGCTCCAGCGTCGCACCCGGGGCTACGTCGTCCCCGAGTCCTTCACCCATGGCTCCTCGGAGCAACGCGTCGCGTGGTTCAAGAAGGGCCTGTCACAGGGCACCCTGGAGGCGTGCGACACGTTCTCCGACGCGTCCACGCCGTCGCGCCGTCGCCGCTGACCCACGGGACGATTGGCGTCCAGACCCCCTCCCGCGTTTGAATGGCCTCACGTGGAACGAATCCACGGCCATCGACGTCGGAGGGGGCGTGCCTTCATTTCAAGCCAGATGGTGCGCGGGGCTTCTCGTCGGCCTGTTGCTGGCCGCGCCCGCGGAGGCCCGCTTCGGCAAGCGCTCCAAGCCGAGCGAGTCGAAGTCGGACGCCCACGAGGCCACCGCCATCGGTCAGGACGACGATGATGATGACGACGACAAGGACTCCGACTCCGACAAGGGCTCCTCCGACTCGGGGAGCGACGACTGCTGCTCGGACTCGCTGGATGACCTGGGCAACGAGCTGGTCGGGAGCCTGTTCGGGTGGATGCTCGAGGGCATGGTCCATGCGATTGCCAGTACGGGCACCCACCTGCCCCGGAGGGCCAACGCAAGCCTCCAGCCGGGCATGGCCCCGGAGGTCACCGCGGAGGTGAGCACGGAGCGTCGGCACGCGGTGCCGGTGTCCTTCCGCATGGGCGCGCAGAACCTGCTCCTGCGAGACGACGCGAAGGGCGCCGACATGTTCGTGGGGTTGGAGTTCCGCCGCTTCGGCGTGGAGGGCCATGTGCTGCGGCTGTCCCTGCCCACCGATGACGGCACGGACGGACGAGACAGGCTCACGCTGTCGGAGGTGCACCTGACGCATGCGTTCCTCGTGCGCGAGCAACTGCGGCTGCGTGCGGAGGCGGGCGTGAGCACGGCGTATGCGCCGGACGTCATGCTCGTGGGGCCCAGCGTGGGAGTGTCCTTCGAGGCCTGCATCCTGGGCCCCCTGGACCTGGAGGCGCGCACGCAAGTCACACCGTGGCCGTACCTCCAGCTCGACGGCACGGTGGGGCTGGCCCTGCACCTGGGCAGCCTCATGATTCGAGGCGGCTGGCGGGGCCTGGTCCTGGACGACCAGGGCACGGTGGACGGCGTGGCCCACCAGGACCGGCTCCATGGCCCGTACCTGGGCGGGGGCTTCACCTTCTAGCGTCGCGGGCTAGCGACGCCCCTTCACCTTCCACCAGAGCATGCCGAGGAAGCCCTCCGGCGGAGGCTCGGGAGGAAGCATCGACTCGTCGTCATCCGAGCGTCTCGCGGGCGGAGGTGGCATGGCCCTTCGCGGTGAGGGCGAGGACAGGGGCTCCGTGCTGTGAAGCCCTCGCGAGGCCCGGTCCAGGGCCTCGGAGAAGGAGCGCCTCGTGACGTCGCGGCCCTCGATGCGCTCGGGGCGGGAGACGCGCTCCAGCGCGCTGACCCGGACGACACCGTCGGCGCCTTCGACACGGCGCAGGCCACCGACGCGTCCGATGGGACCCCTGGGTTTTCGTCCGTGCATGACGTGTCTCTCGCGGAGGCGAATCGTTCAGGGCCTGGTTTCGGCGGACAGGGCCGTCTTGAGCGGGATGAACTCCTCGCGCCGCAGCAGCAGCCTCGCGTCGTTCTTGGGGAGGATGCGGAGCTGGAAGCGACGCTCATAGGAGTCCGCGGACGCGAAGACGCCCTTGTCGCTCACCAGCAGCAGCGCCGTGGGGACGGAGAGCTTGGGCGAGCGGTGCCCGTAGAAGTGCACCACGACGTGGTAGGGGCCGGGGGCGACCTTGCGCGCGTGATACAGCTCCGGGCCCAGGCCATCGGTGATGTCCCAGTAGAGCTGTCCACCCAGCCGCGTCTGCTTGTGCTGGTAGTAGCAGCGCTCACCGTTGGGCTCGATGACCCACAGGTCGATGTCCGTCGAGTCCGAGTTCCAGTGGGTGGTGAGCTGGTAGTCGATGGGCGTGGAGGACACGCCGCCGTACCAGGCCGTGCTGGCCTCCTGGATTTCGCCGAGGCGCGCCTTCAGCACGGACGCGAAGGACTCCGCGCGGGGATGGCGTGCCAGCGCGGAGAGCAGGCGCCCGTAGTGGTACGCGGCGACCAGGCGCAGCTCCGTGACGTGTCGCCACTGCGCGCCCGCGAGGACGATTTCGTAGTTGCGCGCGGCCTCGGCATGGCGCCCGGAGGCATCCAGCGCGAGGGCTTCCTCCAGATACGCCTGACCCTCGAAGGGGCGGTTGAGTCGGACGTGCTCGAACAGCTCCGAGGCGGCGGGGAACTGCCCCATGGCGAGCAGGCCGTAGCCGACCAGGCGCAGGGCCTCCGCGTCCTTGGGCCGCAGCTCCACGGGGGAGGACAGGGCCCGCAGCGCGCCCCCGGTGTCTCCGGCGAAGGCGCGCTGACGGGCGATGCCCTCGTACAGCGTCACGTCGTCGCGATTCTCCCGACGCGCCTTGCGGTAGGTCAGCTCCGCGGTGAGTCGAGGCTCGCCGCCCGCATAGGGCTCGTCGCGCAGCGGCTGACGCTTCATCAGGGGCGCCAGGGCCGAGCGGTTCTCCGTCAGGGTCCGCACCACGGCGAGCCCGGACTTGGGCACCTGGTCCAGGTCGAGCCCCTGGAGCTTGTCCTTGCGCTGGTCCTGCTCTCGCTTGCGCAGCGTCTCCAGGTCATCCAGCTCCACGCGCTCGTCGCGGATGGCGAAGCGCTGGTAGTCCGACTCGGACTCGAGCACGAGCATGGACGCGCGCGCGTTGGCCAGCCGGTAGTGCTGACTGAGCGCCACCACCATCCGGTCCAGGCGCACGTCATCCAGGGCCACCATCCGCGTGACGAAGAGGTCCGCCCAGGCGCGCGGCGCGAAGGTGCTGTCGTCCTCCGAGGACAGCGGCACGCTGAGCGTCTGCTCCACGTCGCCGGCGCGCGTCGACACCACCAGCTCCGCGGTGCCCTTCTCCGGCAACCGTCCCGCCACCAGCAGCTCCTGGCCCGGGAAGACGAGGTGCGGTCGGCCCGCGATGACGAGGTCCTTCACGGCGGCGCCCTTCACCTCCACGCGGGAGAGCACCACGGACATGGCCCGGTGGGCCCTCGCCGCGGCCTCTACCTGGCCACCGGAGAGCACCGTCACGCTCCGGCCTCCGCTGGCCCGTGAGAGCGCGTCGAACAGGTCCGTGTTCACCGCTGCCTCGCCAAAGCGATACGTCACCCAGCGCAGGGCTTCGGCGCTGCCGTGGCGGGAGATGAGCGACTCGACGGTGCTCTGGCCCCAGGTGACGTTGCCGTCGGAGAGAAGGAAGGCCGTCACGCGCTCGCCGGGCTTGACGGGCTTGAGCCATTCACCCGCGGCCCGGTCCAGCTCCGCCAGCATGCCATCCACGTGGGAGGCGCCCTCCAGGTACACGCGCTCCAGCTCGGAGAACGTCTCCTGGCGCCGCGCGGCGTCGTTCACGCGCCAGCCCGAGCCATGCAGCCAGCGGGGCCGCACGTCGAAGAGCAGCACCGCGTACTCCTTCAGCGTGGAGTCCTTCTCCAAGAGCGCGCGCAGGGTCGCGGCCTGGAGCGCCCAGGCGTTGCCGTCCTCCGTGGCCAGCGACGTGTCCACCACGAGCACGGCGCGACCGGTGGGCGGACCCTCCGCCTCCGACGTCAGCCGCGCGGGCAGGCGCACGCGCGCATGAAACGCCTGGCCCGGAAGGCCCGCGTCATCGCGTCCCACCAGGACGTCCGCTTCCTTGTTCTTCGGCGTGAGGGCCACCGACAGCGCGCCGTCTCCCGTGAGGGAGGGCAAGTCATAGGTCCGCCACGTGCCCAGCTCGCGGGGCTTCCCCTTCACCTCGGGAGCCACCAGCACCGCTTGCGTGTGGCGCGGGTCCACGTGCACACGCGCGGACACCTGGAGGTCCTTGCCCGCGCCGACGGGCAGGGGCCACGTGTAGCGCAGGCGCTCGCCGTCATGGAGCAGCGTCTGCTCGTAGGCGATGACCACGCGCTTGAGGGAGCGGGGCGGCAGCGGGAAGACGCGGGCGCTGAAGGTGGAAGCGCCGGCCCACTCCAGCAGCGCCGGGTCGACGTTGTTGCGGACGATGTCCTCATACACCTCGCGCGCGCGCTTCTGCTCGACGACGCGGGCCTCCTGGGGAGCGCCCCAGGAGCGCTTCGCGCCCGGAGGGCTGGGGGGCGCGGCGGCCGTGAGTTGCTCCACGTCCGAGGTGCCATCGCCGAGGGGAGGCAGCAGGTCCGAGGACTGGAAGAGGGACGGGGAATTCACCGACACGGAGCCCGAGTAGAGCGCGAAGCCCGCCACGGACGCGCCACCGGGCAGCGGGTAGTAGAAGGTGCCCTCCAGGTTGTGGGGCGTGTCGTTCTCGAAGAGGTGGTCCACCACCGTGCGCGCGCGGGCGCCCTGGATGTACGTCACCACGCGAATCGCTCGCGTCTTCAGGGGCTGGTAACGACCGGACTCGTCGCGCACCAGCACCTTCGCGGCGCGGGGCGCGGTCTCCACCTTGGGCAGCACGGGGGTGGGCGGCGCGTCGTCATGCGCCTGGCCGTTCTTCATCGCCAGCTTGGCCGGTTCCCGCTCGGCGGCTTCCCCTCCGCCTCCGCCTCCCCGGATGATCTGGATGATTTCGCGACGCTTGGCCTCCAGGACCCGCCCACCCGACGACTCGGCGGGCGCCTCTCGGGC
>NZ_JABXEM010000247.1:0-17082 GCF_013372595.1 Myxococcus sp. AM011 | reverse complement strand
TGCATGGGGAGGGCGGGCCTCGGGGGTGAAAATGGAACGCAGCGGGGGCGCCAGCCGCCGGACTCTACCGGCCGCGTGCGCCCCCGAGCAATCGTGCAAAACCCGCCAAAGGGCGGGAATCATTGGCCTTCTTGCTACTCGGCCGAGGAAGCGTCGGGGGGAACGTCCCCTTCCTCGCCCCCCGCGCCGCCGTCAGACGACTCGGCGGAGGCCGGGGTCGCCACGGGCGTCTCCGGCAGGGCCTTCGCACGCTCCACGCCAGCGGTGTCGTTGAGCTGGGTGTAGAGGGCCACGGCCTTGTCACGCTGCTGCAGCTCTTCGGCGAGCTGGGCGGCGCGAGGCAGGTTGCCGAGCTTCTCGTGCAGCGGCAGCGCCTTGTCCTTGCGCCCCGCGGCCTCCCACGCCTCGGCGGAAGCCGCGACGTCGCCCAGCAGCTCCAGCCACCGGGCACGGCCCGCCGGCTTCTGCTCCTGCTCGGCCCGGGCCAGCTCGCGCTGAGCCAGCTCCTTCGCCTCTTCATCCAGCTTCAGCCGCTGCATGAAGTGGAACGCCTTGGGAGGAGGCAGGGTGCCCAGCACCTCCACGGCCTCGCGACGCTGACCCGCCGCCACGAGCAGCGTGGCCGCGCCCAGCCGGTCCCCACGCTCCACCAGGCTCTTCACCTCGAGCCCGCGGATGCGGTTGGCGCTGGCCATGTCACGCGAGCGCTCATACGCCTTGCGCGCCAGGGTCAGCTTCCCCGCACGCTCGTACGCGAGCGCCGCCTGGTCGAACTGGCGAGCACGCTCGTACAGGCGCGCCACGTTCTCGAAGTCGCCCTTGCCAACGTAGTGCTCCATCAGGAGCTCGTAGGCACCGGCCTTCTCCAGCGTGGGAGCGAGCTGATCCGGAGGCAGCGTGCCCACCAGCCGGCGCGCGGCATCGTTGTCGCTGCCCGCCAGCGAGGTGCGCAGCGCGCTCTTCAGGTCGCCGCCCGCCTCGAACAACCGGGTGGCGTCCGCGAAGCCATTGTTCCGCTCGTGCAGCCGGGCCGCGTCACGCGTGCGCCCCATCGCCTCGAGCTGCTTGGCCTGGTCCTTCCAGTCGCCCGTCAGCTCCGGCATGGGACGACGCTCGCCCCGCTCCGGACGCTCAGCGCGCTCGGGACGCTCACCGCGAGGCGCCCGCTCCGGACGCTCACGCCGCTCGCCCCCCGCCGCGCCGCGCTCGGGACGCTCACCGCGAGGCGGCCGCTCCCCTCGCTCGGGACGGTCGCGACGCTCACCGCGCTCCGGACGCGCTTCCGTCCGAGCCGCCGGCGCCGCGGGCTCCTCGACCTCGGGACCCGGCTGACGGCCGCTGGCGGCGAAGGCCACCTCGGCTCGCTCCCGGTCTCCCGCCGCGCGCCAGACCTGTCCCACCAGGAACAGCACGTCCGTCCACGCGTCGAGCTTCTCCTTGGCCGGATCCACCGCGGGCGCCGCCGGAGCAGCCGCCTCGGCTGGAGCCGCGGCCTCCGTCGTGCCTTCCGCGCCCTCCGCCGGAGCAGCGGCCTCGGCCGAAGCCTCGACCGGAGCACTCGCCTCCGCCTCCGCCGGGGCCGAAGCCTCCGGAGCGGCCGGCTTGGGCTGGCGCTGCACGCGCAGCATCGTGGTGATGAGCTTGCCACGCGTGTTGAGGTCCAGGTCCTCCAGGGACTTCAGCCGCATGGGCCGCAGCGAGCGAACAATCGCCTGCAGCGGGCCCTTCTCGGCCACGAAGTCCGTCTTGGAGAACGCCTTCTCGAGCGCGTTCAGCTCGGCGATGACGCGCTGCCCAGGGCCCACGGGCCCCTCGTCACGTCCACGCCCGCGGCCATCACGGCCACGGCCTTCGCCCCTTCCACCACCAGGGCCACCCGGACCGCCTCGGCCACCAAAACCACCGCCAGGACCGTCACGGCGCGGGCCCTGACCCGGCGCACCCCCGTCACGACCACGCCCACCCGGGCGCGGCCCACCGCTTCCATTCTCCTGAGGCACGTCTTTCTCCCGCTGGAACTAGAACGCGTAGCGAATGTTCGGCGCCACCGCGAACCCGAACGAGCCTCCGGAAACGAGGTAGTTCCCCGTGACCTCGAGCCCCACGGAAAAGTGGCGCAACCGTGTGTAGTACTCCACTCCGGGCCCGGCAAACACAAGAATGTCGGAATCCGGAAGGAGACGCTTCGGCGAGAACATCGCATAACCCGCGCCTGCGCGGACATAGAACCACGTGCGCTTCACTTCCTGGCTGTCGGCCAGGCCCACCAGACGCGCGCGCAGCACCGCGCCGGGGACGAAGGTGGAGAAGTCACCGGACACCGCGCCACCGGACTCGCCGATGTACTCCGCGCTGGTGCGGATGCTGGAGCCCATGATGAACAGGCCCACGGACACCCGCTCCCCCAGGTCCACGCCGAACTCCACCTGGGCCATGGGGCCCGAGGAGAACGGCCGGGGCGTCCCCTCCGCCGCGGGGGGATTGGTCAGGAAGAGCGGACCGCCGAGCAGCGCGAAGTAGAAGCCGCGCTCGATTTCATCGAACGTGACGGCGGGCTTGTCTCCCGTCGCCGTGGGGGGTGGTTGCTGAGCGCTCGCGGCCACGGGGAGGACGAACACGGCACACAGGGCAATGGAGGCGAGGGCTTTCATGCGGTCCTGAGGTTGACGTGGCTCCCACGGGGGACGGGAGCCGGGGTGACTGCGCGGGCGGCCCCGGGGAAGGGCCGCCCGTGAAGCGGAGGAAGGCCGGCGCTATTCGCCGGACTGCTTGAAGATGAACGGATAGGTGACGACCACCACGCCACCGCCCTTGGGCTCGGGGAACTTCCAGGTGCGCACGCGGCCCGCCACGCACGTCTCCAGCTCCGCGTTGCCCGCGGTGGACTGCGCCACCGAGGACGACGCCACGGAGCCGGTGGCGGTAATCACGAACTTCACGGCCACCTTGCCGCCCAGCTTCGGGAAGCGGTTGAGCAGGCTTTCGTAGCAGTAGCGGATCTGCCCGCGGTTCATGTGGATGACCTTGCGGATGAGCTCCTTGTCCAGCGAGCCCATGACCTCCGGCTCGGACGAGGTGATGCCCACGTCGACGCTGGACTTGCCACCCAGCACACCCACGCCGGTGCCGTAGCTTCCGGTGCCACCACCACGGCCCTTGGTGCCGATGCCGCCGATGCCCACGGTGTCACCCGTGCCGCCACCGCCGCCGCCGGAGCCACGCAGGCCCAGGCCACCGAAGCCGCCCGAGTTGCCCGCCTTGGCGCCGAACATGTTGCCCATGGCGCTCTTCAGGTCTCCGCCCAGGCCCTTGCTGCCGAACACGGTGGAGATGCCGCCCTTGCCGCCGCCGAAAATCTTGGCGGTCAGCGCGCGGGCCTCGTCCTTCTTGTTCGGGTCGCCCTTGGGCGCGGTGCGGTTGTTGGTCTTGGGCGTGTCCTTCTTGCCCATCTGCCCCTCGTCACCGCGGCTCTTGGCCGCCATCTCGCCGCTCTTCTTCGCTTCCTTCTGCTGGTTGAGGCGCTCGAGGAACTTGTTCTTCTGCGTCTCGGGCGGCTTGATGATGAGCTTGGCGATGCGCGCCTGGTTGGCGGACAGCTCGTCGGAGTACTCGTCACCCTCGCCCGTGCGGTTCATCGCGGTGATGACGAACGCGGTCGCCGCGAAGAACATCACCAGGAAGATGTTGACCGCCGTGTAGTCCAGCGACTCGCCCAGCGGCGCGACGACGCGCTTGGGCACGGACTGGAAGGTCGCCTCCATGGTCACGCCGCCCAGGTCCACCCAGAAGAAGTCCTCCGCGTCGAGCGTGAGCGTGTACGCGTCCCCCTCGTGCGAGGCCTTGCCGGACTCGAGGACCGCCTTGAGCTCCAGCGTCTCGCCCTTGCGGACCAGCCCGCCCTTCATCTTCCCCGTGAAGCGCACGACGAAGGCCTGCCCGTCCGTGCGCAGCACGTCGAAGGTCGGCGCGCCCAGCTTCGCGTCACCCATGACGAAGTCGACACCCGCGGCGGTGCCCACCGTCACGGCGCGCTTCGAGCCAGGACCGACGAAGAACTCGCCCACCCGCTGGTCACCCCAGGAGAAGCGCAGCGCCACGCCCTGAGGGCCACTGGACTTGGTGCGGCGCACGGTGCGAACGCGCGGCGCGGCATCCTCGACCGGGGCCTGGGGCGCCGGCGCGGACTCCTCCGCGGCGAGGATGGGGCTCTTCTGCGTGGCGGCGACGGAGGCGTCCAGCGCACCCGGGTTCGCGGCGGCGACAGGGGCGGGAATGGACGGCTGCTCGGCGGCCTCGGCGGCGGCGGCCTGCGCCAGGCCCGTGGCGGCGCTGGTGCCGCCCACCACGGGGTTCTTCTCCGTGGTCGCGTCCGTGCTCGCGGCGGCCGAGGACAGATTGGCGGCCGCGACGGCGGCGGGGTTCTCCAGCCGGATGGTGGTGGCGCCCACCCGAATCTCGTCACCGAACGTCAAGAGGCCCTTGTTGACCCGCTTGCTGTTGACGTACGTCCCCTCGACGCTGCCCATGTCGATGATGGACATGGAGCCGTCGCCGGCGACCTCGATGACGGAGTGGATGCGGCTGACCTTCTCGTCCTCCAGGCACAGGTGCGCCGAGGACAGTCGGCCAATCTTGATGATGTCGCGCTCGTAGTCCTTGGTGGCGACCAGCGTGTCGCCCTTGAAGACCTTGAGTGTCAGGGGAACGGCCATGGGGGCTCCTGCGAAGGGTTGATGCTCTCTCTATGGACAACGCTCGCGCCGGCAGGTTCCCACCGACGCACCGACGCCTGTTACAGCTCGCCCACGGACTGCATCACCTTGTCCTCGAAGTCCTCGCGGATGCGGATGAGGTTCGAGTGCTTCACCTTCTCGCGCGCGTCGATGTACTCGCCGTCCGGCTTGGTGAGGTCGCCTTCGATGGTGTCGTCCTCGAAGTCGATGTTCGTCGTCTTGGAGTAGCGCACATTGCCCTCCCCGCCCCCACCCGCCGGCTTGGCCGCATCATCCTGGGCGAAGGCCGGAGCCACCGCGAGCACCGCGCACAACATCAGAGCCTTCCGCATCACTGTCTCCCACAAGGGCCCCGCCGGGCCCGTTCCACGCCGCATGCCCGCGTCAGCACGGGCAGCGAAGGTTCGCATCATCCCCCCAGCCCTCGCCACAGCGAAGGCACCCGGGGGCATCCCAACTTTCACAGCAGGTCGTCTTCAGGCTCACCCGGCTCGGAAGGATCCGCCGTGCCTGGATTCTTCGGTTCCTGCGCGCCCGCAGCAGGAGGCTCCCGCGGGGTCGGCTGGGGCGAGGAGCCCCCGGCCGGAGTGACCTGGGGAGCCGTGCCCGTGCCGTTGGCCGGAGCCACGGCGGCGCCATTGGGCGCGGGCGGCTGCTTCTTCTCCGCGGCCTGCATCTGGACCTGCTGCTTCTTCTGCAGCTCCTCCATCTTCTTCGCGTGCTCCTCGGCCGCGACGGCCTCGCGCTTGGCGCCGACGATGGCCTCGGCCTCGCGCAGCAGCCCGAAGACGGGGGCCTCCGCGGACAGGGCCACGCCGTCGCTCGCCAGGGCGATGTACTTCTTGTACAGCTCCACGGCGCGCTCCGGGGCGTCCTTCACCTTGTGGAGCAGGATGGCGCGGTTGAGGTGCACGGCCGCCAGCTCCGTATCCAGCTTCTCCGCCTCGTCGTACTCCTGCATCGCCTTGTCGTACTGACCCTGGCCCTTGTAGGAGAGGCCGAGGTTCAGGTGCGCGGTGGCGTTCTTCCCGTCGGCCTGGAGGATGCGGCGCAGGTGCTCCTCGGCGCCGGGGTAGTCCTCCGCGTCCAGCGCGAGCTGTGCCAGCGCGACGTGCGACGGGACGTAGTCCTCGCGCGCCTCCAGCGCCTTCTTGAAGGACAGCCGCGCCTCGTCGGCATCCCCCTCGCGCAGCAGGATGAGGCCCACCGAGTGGTGCAGCTCCGGATCCGAGCCATCCAGCTTCACGCCGCGCAGCGCCACCAGCTTCGCCATGGAGAGTTGCTTGCGGTCCAGGTAGCTGCGGATCATCACCTTCAGCGCGGTGGTGGACGCCGGATCCCTCATCAGCGCGGCACGGGCCAGCTCCATCGCCTTGTCGTGGTCGTTCTGCTGCCGGTAGATCTCCGCCAGACGCGCGCGGGACTGCGCGTCATCCGGATAGCGCTGGAGGACCTCCTGATAGAGGGCCACCGCGCCGGCCACGTTGCCGCCGTTCTGCTCCATGACGGCCAGGTTCTCCGACGCCTGGCGCAGCGAGGGCTTCTTGGTGAGCGCCGCCTTGTAGCGGGCCTTGGCCTCCGGGATGTTGCCCTGGCGCTCGGCGATGACGCCCAGGTTGTACTCGGCCTCGGCGAGGTTCGCGTCCGACTCCAGCGCGGACTTGAACTTGCGCTCCAGTGCCGGGTAGTCGAACGCCTTGGCCTTCTTCTGCGTGTCGAAGGACTTCACCGCGTCTTCGAAGCGCGCCTTGGCCGTGTTCGAGATGGGCGGAGGCGGAGCGTCCTTCGGCGGCGCCGTGGGGGCCTTCGCCACGGGGTCGGGGCCGGTGGCCTTGGACGCGGTGCAGCCGGCGGCGATGAGCGACGCGGCCGCCAGGAGGGGGAACAGGCGCATGGTACGGGTCGTCCGGTTCATTAGAGGAAGTCCTCCGGCTCCTCGTCGGCCCCCGCCTGCTTCGCGGGCTTGGTGCCGTCCGGGGTGGAGGGGGTGGCCTTGGTGTCCACCTGGGTCTCGGTCTGCGAGCGCAGCTGCGCGGTGAGGTCCGTGAGGTCCTCCTGCAGCGCCTGCTTCTTGCCGTTCTGCGCCTCCGCCACGGCCGTGGGCGCGGGCGGCGGCACATCCTGGATGCCGGCCAGCACGTCACCACCGATGATCTGCTGGCGGCTCTTCAGCGCGACCTTCTCCTCCGGCATCTCCGGGTAGCGGTCCGGCTGATACGTGGTGCGCAGCATCTTCAGGCTCTCCGCGGCGCAGGCGTTGAACACGTCCAGTTCGCGGCTCTTGGCCACCGTGGCGGCGAACGCCTCCGTGGCCTTGTCCTTGAGCGGCTGGGCCTGATTGGTGAACTCGTCGCGCAGCGCCTGCTGGGCCTCTTCGTCCAGGCCGCGCGGCATGGGCGCGTTGATGACGCTGTGGGCGAAGTGGTCATACGCCAGGCCAATGCGGTTGAGCGCGCAGAGCGACGGCTCCGGAGCGCCCAGCGTCACCGTCTGCACGTACTTCTTCTCCACCACCTGCAGCGCGCGGCTCTTGTCCTGGATGCTGTTGCGGAAGCGGTCCGGCGACGGCGGCGCGCCCCAGTACAGCTTCAGGCGCTTGTACTCCTGCCAGTCCAGCTCCACGCCCAGGAACTGCCCCTGGGCGGCGGTGGCCAGCGCGGGCTTCTCCAGCGTGGTCTGCACGCGGCGGGGGAGCTGGTCGAAGTGCTCGCCCACGCGCTTGTACATGCGCGTCACGTCGCGCGACTTGTTCATCTTCTTGTACAGCTCGATGATCCGCCCCTCGGCGGTGAGGAACTTGCTGGCGGAGCGCATGTTGTCGCGCTCGTACTCTTCCAGCATCTTGATGGCCTTCATCGCCGCGCCGCTCTTGCCCGTCAGGTCGATGATGGACAGGCGGATGTCATCCGCGTCCTTCGCCTTCGGCCACAATTCCAGGTAGCGCTCGCGGTTGCGCAGCGCCGCCTTCGTCTGGCCCAGACCCTCGCGGTAGGTGGACGCGTTGAACAGGGCCACCTGCGCCTTGGCCTCGTCCCACTTCTGCGGCACCGCGGGCTTCTCGTCGCCGCCGCCCTTCTTGTTCTTGCTGGACTTGCTCGGGCGCGCCTTGCCGCCGCCCTTCTCCGACACGCTGCGCTCGTAGCCCTTCACGTACAGCTCGTAGGTCGTCGCGGCCTGCTCGAAGTCGCCGATGGCCTCCAGCGCTTCCGCGTTGGCGTAGATGGAGTCCGGCACGTACTTGGAGCGCGGATACTGGGCGAAGAGTCGGGAGCGGACCTCAATCGTCTTATCCAGCATCTTCGCTTTGTAGTAGTCGACGGACGCGTTGTAGAGCGCCAAGTCGGCGATCTCCGTCTGCGGGAAGTCGTGCACGAAGTTGAGGTACGCCTCGGCCGCCTTGGAGAACTCCTTCTTCTCCTCCAACTGGCTGACCAGCTTGAACGACGACTGCTCAATCAGCTTGGCCAGGTCGTCGCGGAACTTGCCGGTGGCCAGCTTGTCGTTGGCGTAGAAGCGGCGCGCCCACTCGTTCACCTTCGCGAAGTCCTGGAGCAGGTTGTACGAGTCGAGGATGAGGTTGGCGCTGATCTCCGCCGCGCGCGAGCCGTCCTCGAACTTGTACTCGGGGTAGCCGAGCGCGATTTCGCTGAAGCGCAGCACCGCCTCGTCGAAGTGATTGTGGCGGTAGTAGATGTTCGCCGCCTTGAAGGCGATCTCCACCCGCTTCTCACCCTTGGGCACGTACTTGAGGTAGCGCTCGCACGCGTCCAGGAGCGCCTTCTTCAACGTGGGGATGGTGGCCTTCTTGGAGAGGTCCGTGCCCACCGACTCGCTCTTCGCCTCGCCGCGAGACTCGGCGGACTTCACGACTTCGTCGTAGGCCAGCACCGCGTTGTAGGACGCGTTCGACAGCCACTTGCCCGCCTTGCCCGGCTTCGGCTTGCCCTTGTCGTCCTTGGCCTCCAGCACCTTGGCGTCCTGGAGCACGACGAGCGTGTAGTTGGCGGCGGCCTTCTCGTAGTTCGACAGGTTGTCGTTGAGGAGCTCCGCCCAGAAGAAGCGCAGGTCATACGCCTTGGGGTTCTCCGGGAAGAGCGTGAGGTAGTCGCTGTAGACGGCGTCCGCGTAGCGGAACGTCTCCTCGTTGCGCGTCTTCTTGCCCTCGTTGTGCCAGGTGACGGCGAGGTTGGACAGCGTGCGCTCGGACAGCTCCTTCGCCTCCGCGAGCAGCTTCTTGTCCTTGTCGTCCTTGATGACGCCGGAGCTCTCCACCTCCTTCATGATCTTCACGAGCCGGCGCACCTGGGCAACGGTGCGCTCCTTGTTGCCCATGCGGAGGATGCAGTCGACGATCTTCCCCTGGAAGCCGGGCGCCTCGGGCGACAGCGGCTTCTCCTTGATGAGGGAGTTGAAGGTGATGGCCGCTTCGCGGTCCTTGCCGTCGCCGTAGTACATGTTGGCGAGCTGCTTCATCATCGTGAAGCGGTCCTCCGGGTTGGAGGCCACCTTGCCGAAGTCCGCGCGCGCCTGCGCCACGTCACCCTCGTGCGCGTACGCACGCACGTAGTCGGTCCGGGCCTCACGCACCAGCGAACCCTTGCCGCTCTTGCCGCCGTCCCGCTCCACCGCGTTGGCGCCGGCCAGCTCGCCGTACAGCACCACCGTCTTGAACTTGTCCTTCGCCGCCCCGTACTCCCCCATGTTGTAGTGACACCAGCCCTGCTTGTAGAGGGCGAACGCGTACACCTGGCTCTCGGGGAACTCGGCGGCCTTCTTGTAGGCCACCAGCGCCTTCTCCAACTCCGGGCGCTTTCCCTTGGAGTTGTTGAAGTAGTACTCGCCGAAGGCGAAGTACGCGTCCGGGATGAACTTGGACGTCGGGTGCTTCTCCACCAGGCGCTTGAAGGCCACCAACGCCTTGCGGTCCTGGCCCTCTTCCATCAGGTACTGACCGAGGAAGAAGAGCACCTCGTCCGTGCGCTCGAACTTGGGGTGCTCCTGGACAATCTTGGTGTACTGCTCCACCGCGAGCTTTCCGTACTCCTTCTGCTTCGCGACGAACTCCGCCTTCTCCGCCTTGGCCTGCTGCTGGGCCGCGGTGTCGTTGCGGTTCATCGCCTTGATGAGGTCGTCGTCCTTGCGGTTGGCCTCGAAGAAGTAGAACTTCGACTCCTCCCAGTAGAACTCGCCCAGGCGGAACAGGAGGCTCGGGACCTCTCGCGGATCCGGCGACAGGGAGATGATCTTCTTCAGCGAGACGATCTGCTCGCGACGCTTGGAGGCCACCTGCAGCTCCACGCCCAGTCGGAACTGGTCGTACTGGAGCGCGGGGGCGACTTCTTCCTTCTTCTTCTCGCGGGTGATGTCGCCAGCCAGGGACTTGTCCAACGCGGTGCTGGACTTCTGGCCAAGGTCGGCGTCACGCGGCGCTTTCTTCTCCTGAGCGGCGGAGGCCGAGGCCAGGAGGACGAGGCAGACGAGGAGCGAACGGCGCATGGTCTTCCTAAGCGGGGGGGACCGGCGTCCCCGGTTGCCTACCGAACAGGCAAGTGGCCGGGAATCTTCGGGAATTTCCATTCGGGGAGAACCACTATGCGCGGTTTCCAAGTGCAGGGTCAACCCTGACTGGCTGGCCATGCCAGAAGTGGAAAGCAGGCCGGCAAACTTCCAGAACTGCTGTGAAATTGATGACAAGACGGTTGCCTTGTCGGACCCACCGGGTATGGGGGAGCGGACGGCCGTCTGCCCGGCCGCCCTGCTCGGAGTGGGTGTCGGATCATGAGTCTGTTGCCGGAGAGCGCCAGCTTCGAAGAGCTGGTGCAGGACTACTTCCTCGCGGTGCGTGGCGCGGGGCTCATGCTCTCGGCTCTGGACTCAGAGTTGCTGACCGCGTGGGCGCGGGAAGGCGTCCCGTTCGAGGTGGTGGCGCGCGGCATCTCCCGCTCGGCGGAGAAGGCGCTGTGGGATGCGCGTCCCGGTGAGCCCGTGCTGCGCAACCTGCGCGCGTGCCGGCGGCAGGTGGACGCGGAGATCAAGAAGTACCGCTCGCTGACGGCGGGCGCGGGTGAGACACCGGCCCCTGAAGCTCCCTCCAGACGTCGGAAGGCGCTGTCGTGGGAGGAGACCCGACACGCCCGGCTCGTCGACGCATTGGAAGACCTGGCGGGGCGGGAGCAGGCCCTGGCGCCTCGCGTGGCATGGCTGCGCGGCACGGTGCTGGCGACCATTCCGGGAGAGCCGGCGGCGTTCGATGCGCAGGAAGCCTTGAGTTTCCTGGCGCTTCTGAGGGCCCTTCCCTTCGGGCAGCGACGCGAGGTGTGGCGCGACGCGCTTTCGGTGGGTTCTGAACAGCAGGTGATGTCGGTGCGCGCGCGGAGGCTGTCCCGGCGATTCCGGGTGGTGGCGGCGGTGCGGCGGCGACTGGGCGTGAAGGAAGTCTGAAAGCGCGACACTACTGCTCGCCCGTTCAGTTTGCGAGGAGGCGGCGAAGGGTTCTGCTATGGCGATGCGCGAGACGGGTGTGGGAGCGAAGGCGACTGGGGACGGGTGCCGCGTCTGTGCCGGCCGGACGTATGTCATCGAACGGCAGGGAGACCAGGCCCAGGCGCGCGTCTGCGTGTGCTCGGAGAACTGCTCCATCTGCGGCGGGCGGGGCCACGTGCTGGTGGAGCGCGAGGGCGTCTACAGCAAGAAGGTCGGGCCCAAGCAGTACGAGGTGATGGAGCCGTGCACCTGCACGCGACGACGGCGGCGGGTGGCCATCTTCAACGACGTGCGGATGCCCGGCGTGATGGCGCACGCGTCCTTCGACAACTACCGCGCCTTCAACGAGGCCCAGGACCGGGGCCGTGGCGTGGCGATGCACTTCGGCCACCAGTACGTGAAGGGCGCCACGTCCAAGGGCTTCATCCTGAGCGGTCCGGTGGGCACCGGGAAGACGCACCTGCTGGCGGCGACGCTGGGCCACCTCGTCATCGAGATGGGCGTGCGCGCGCGCTACGTGGAGATTTCGCTGCTCTACGCCACCATCCGCCGAGGCTTCCAGGACGGAAAGAGCGGCGGCGAAATCATCGGGCCGCTGTCCGAGGTGGAGGTGCTGGCCATCGACGAGCTGGGCAAGGGACGTGGCAGCCCGTTCGAGATGGAGACATTGGATGAACTCATCGCCCGCCGCTACAACGCGGGCCGCACCACGCTGTTCGCGACGAACTACTCGCTGGAGCCCGAGAAGAAGCAGCGCCCCCTGAGCCCCACGGGCTACCGGACGACGGAAGACGCGAAGGCCGTGGTGAAGGAGGCGGAGCTGCTGCGCGAGCGCGTGGGAGAACGCATCTACAGCCGCCTCTGCGAGATGTGCACCTTCGTGGAGCTGCCCAAGGACACGCCGGACCGGCGACGCACCCGACAGGAGATGGACACGCTGCACCAGCCGCCCACCGGAATTCGCGGCGCCGCGCGGTGACCCGGGCGCATGACTGACGCCATCCTGGTCCTCGTCACCGCGCCCTCCGCCGACAAGGCCGCGGAGCTGGCGCGGACGCTCGTCGAGGAACAGCTCGCCGCCTGCGGCAACATCCTTCCCGGCCTGCGCTCCATCTATCGCTGGGAAGGCAAGGTGCAGGACGACGCGGAGGCGCTCATCCTCTTCAAGACGAGGGCCACGCTCTTCGAATCCCTGCGGGCTCGCATCGTCTCGCTGCACCCTTACCAGGTGCCCGAGGTGCTCCGCGTCGACATCGCCGATGGCCACGCGCCCTATCTCGCGTGGATTCTCGACAACACCCGCGCCGCGCCCTGAGCAGACGCCAGGCACTCACGACGCCGGTGGCTCGGGGGCCTTCTGCTCGGGCTCCTCGCGCGCCCCGGGTTCCGGGTGGAAGACGAAGCGTCCGTCCTGGAAGTCGACGCGGATGCGTTGGCCCTCGCGCAGCTCTCCTCGCAGCATCATCCGACTGAGCTCCGTCTCCAGCTCGCGTTGGATGACGCGGCGAAGCGGACGGGCACCATAGCGCGGCTCGAAGCCTCGCTCGGCCAGCGCGTCGCGTGCGGCGTCCGTCAGCTCCAGGCCCACGTTCTGCCCATGCAGCTTGCGGCGCGTGGCCTCCAGCATCGTGTCGACGATACGGCGGAGCTGCTCCGGGTTGAGCGAGTGGAAGACGATGATTTCGTCGATGCGGTTGATGAACTCCGGCCGGAAGTGTCCGCGCAGCGCGTTCATCACCGCCTCGCTGGCCCGTTCCCGTCCCGTGCGGTCCTCGTCCGCCGAGCTCTGGAAGCCGAGCGCCGCCCTCGCGGCCCCCATCGCCTCCGAGCCCAGGTTGGACGTCATGATGATGACCGTGTTCTTGAAGTCCACCGTGCGGCCACGGGAGTCCGTGAGGCGCCCGTCGTCGAGCATCTGCAGCAGCAGGTTGAACACGTCCGGGTGCGCCTTCTCCACCTCGTCGAAGAGCAGCACCGAATACGGCCTGCGGCGCACCGCCTCCGTGAGTCGCCCCGCCTCCTCGTAGCCCACGTAGCCCGGGGGCGCGCCGATGAGCCGGCTCACCGTGTGGCGCTCCTGGAACTCGGACATGTCCAGGCGAATCATCGCGGCCTCGTCGTTGAACAGGTACTCGGCCAGCGCACGCGCCGTCTCCGTCTTGCCCACGCCCGTGGGGCCCAGGAACAGGAACGAGCCGATGGGACGGTTCGGGTCCTTCAAGCCCGCGCGCGCCCGGCGCACCGCCTCGGAGATGGCGCGCAGCGCGTCCTCCTGTCCCACCACGCGCTGCTTCAGCGCGGCCTCCATCTCCAGCAGTCGCTGGCTCTCTTCCTGTTGCAGCTTGCGCGCGGGGATTCCCGTCCACTCGCTCACCACGGTGGCGATGTCCTCGGGCGTCACGGTGGGCTCGGTGACACCACGCTTGAGCTGCCACTGCGTGCGCAGACCCTCCAGCTCCGTGCGCAGCGTGTCCAGTTCGCCCTTGAGCCGGCTCGCCTCCTCGTAGCGCTCCCCCGCCACCGCCGCGCTCTTGTCCTTCTCCTTCTGCGCGAGCATCTCCTCCAATTCGCCCAGTCGGTCCGGCGCGGTGCGCGCACCCAGCCGCACCATGGCGGAGGCCTCGTCGAGCAGGTCGATGGCCTTGTCCGGCAGGAACCTGTCGTTGACGTACTTGTCCGACAGCTCGACGGACGCGGTGAGCGACGTGTCGAGAATCTTCACGCGGTGATGCGCCTCGTACGCGTCGCGCAGCCCTCGCAGAATCTCGATGGCCTGCTCCGGCGTGGGCTCGGCCACCATGACGGGCTGGAAGCGGCGCTCCAACGCGGCATCCTTCTCGATGTTCTTCCGGTACTCCTCCAGCGTCGTGGCGCCCAGGCACTGCAGCTCGCCTCGTGCCAGCGCCGGCTTGAGCAGGTTGGACGCATCCACCGCGCCCTCGGCGCCACCGGCGCCCACCACCGTGTGCACCTCGTCGATGAAGAGGATGATCTGCCCCTTGAGGGCGCGAATCTCGTCCATCAGCCCCTTGAAGCGCTCCTCGAACTCGCCCCGGAACTTCGTGCCGCCCAGCACGCTCCCCAGGTCCAGCGACAACACGCGCTTGCCCTTGAGCACCTCCGGGATTTCTCCCGCGACGATGCGCTGGGCCAGTCCCTCCGCGATGGCCGTCTTGCCCACGCCCGGCTCGCCGATGAGCACCGGGTTGTTCTTCGTCTTGCGGCTCAGGATGCGGATGACGCGGCTGATCTCCTTCTCTCGGCCGATGACGGGGTCCAGCTCTCCCGCTCGTGCCAGCACCGACAAATCTCTCGTGAAGCGCGTGAGGTTCGGCGGAAGTCCTCCACTGCCTTGCCGCCCACCGCCTCCCGCCGACGGCGCCGACGGGCCTCCCACCGAGGCGAGCAGCCGCTTGCGCAGCTCGTTGACATCGACGCCCGAGAGGAACTGCGCGGCGTAGCTCTCTCCCTCCATCAGGACACCGAGCAGCAGGTGCTCGGGACCGATGAAGCTGTGCCCCATCTGGAGCGCCTGGAGGCGGGCAATCTGGAGCACCCTCTTCACGCCGGAGGACAGCGCCACGCCCTGCGCCTTGCGTGGCTCGCGTCGGGGCATCACCGCGTCCAGACGGGCCTCGAACTCGTCCACGGGCGCGCCCGCGTGCTTCAGCGACTCGCGCAGCTCTGGCACGGAGTGCATCAGCGACAGCAACAGGTGCTCGATGCGCATCCGCTCGTAGCCCGAGTCGAGTGTCATCCGCGCCGCGCGCTCCAGCACCTGCTGCGCCATCTCGGAGAGCTGCGTCAGGAGATTCTCCCGACCTCGTGGACGCGGCCCCATCATCTGCTCGACGAGGCTCTCCAGGCTGCCGAACCCGTTCGCGTCTCCCAGCCCCACGCCCATCGCGCTCGCGCAGTGGTTGCAGAAGTTGAGGGTCGTCTCCTGCCCGTTCATCCGCTTCTTGAGCATGACCGCGGCTGGGCGGGTCCGGCAGTTCTGACACAGCATGGTCGACGACCTCCGCGCTCCACCTCCGGGCAAGCTAGGAATGGCGTGGGCGGCGGACCACGGAAGGCCGCTCCATGCGGAGCGAGCATCCTGGCGAGGCCTCTTCCTCCCTCTCGGGAAGAAGTGCGCTCCAACGCCCTCGCCCTACCCCGAGGAACGAGGAACACTTCGGCGCGCGGCGTGGCGCGGCCCCGGCTCCGGACGAAGCATGTGGAGAAAGTCCTCCAGCGCCCGAGCGATGTCCCACGACCGACTCCTATTCAGTCCGAGCCAGCGCCGCTTCCCCTGCTCCCCCTTCCCGAGCGAACATGTCGGAAGTTCTGCCCATCCGCGCTGAGAACGAGGCTCCACGCGCCGCTGTCCCCTGAACCCGAGCGAGCAGCCCTGATGCCCATGCCCCGTCCCGCCTGGTCTCCTCCACGCCGAGTGCTCGCCACGCTCCTATCAGCGTCGTTCCTGGGCGCGTGCGCCACCGCGCCTCGAGCGGTGAAGGACGAGGGCACCGAGCGCATCGAGGACATCATCGGCCGAGCGGACCGCGAGGAGCCGATTCCCGAGGGCATCACCTTCGTTCCGGACACGACGCCGCTGCCGGGCGAATCGCTCGCCCTGCTCGACGAGCCCGCCGAAGCCGACGAGGACGAGGCACCGCCACCTCGAAGAGGCACCGTGGAGTCCTTCACGGAGCAGCCCTGGTCGCCGTACTCCGCGCCTCAGATGCTGGGCTTGTGCACGCGCCCTCCGCACGGCGCCATCCTCTCCGCGCCCGTGCCGTCCTCGTGCATGCTGGCGCCGGGCAGCATCCGGTTCCACATCGCCCCCAGGCCCGGGGGAACCATCCCGGGCCTGCTGCCCTAACCGTTCCCCATCACCGAGCCGCTGGCCACTCGCGACAAGGGCGGCCCGAGCGAAGGTGCACGGGAGCGCGCCGAGAGAGCCCTGAGGCCCCCTCGGCACGACGGACCACTCAGGCGTTGGCGATCGACTTGGGCGGCAGCTTGAGCACCTGGCCCACCTTGATGTGGTCCGGGTCCTTGAGCTGGTCCTTGTTGGCGTCGAAAATCTTCGGGTACAGCTTCACGTCGCCGTAGATGTCCTTGGCCAGCTTGCCCAGCGTGTCGCCGGACTTCACCGTGTAGAGCCCGTACGGCTCCGCGTTCGTCACGGTGAGGTTCACCATGACCTCCTGTTGCCACTGCGCGTGCTTCGCCTTGATCTGGTCCCAGATGCGGTCACGGTCCCACGCGTAGTCCACCGAGCCCTTGAGGATGAGCTTTCCACCCTCCTCGCGGGACTCGACCTTCGCGCCAATCGTCTTCGCCACGTCGAGCACGTCCTTGTAGTCGTTCTGCAGGGCCATGGGCGTTCCTCCAATCGGGTCAGGTCGCACGATGTCCACGTGACTGTCGGCGTGCGAGGGAGCGCACTGTAGGCACGTGGGCCTCGGCTCCCGTCTCGCCCTCCAGGCCCTCATCACTGCGTGCCATTCAACAGTCGCGTGTGGGCGCGCGCTCCCCTGCTCAACGACAGTCCCCGCGAGCCCCTGGCCCTCGTCAGTAGTGCGGCCGAGGGGCCCTTTCCATTTCGCATCAAGTTCGTGATAGCGATTGGGCACCGAGCCACGGCGCTCCTTCACCAGTGCATCACGCGCGGGAAGGATGACAGGCCGCCTGCTGTACGAGGGAACGGACGGCGCGGGGAAGCAGAATAGCGCTCGCCCCCTCGAACGTTCTTTCGCTCGCTCAACCCCCAGAGGAGTCGACCCCCCTATGTCCACGCTGCGCAGCCTGTGCCTCCTCGGAGCTTTCTCCGTGGGAGCCCTCGCCTGTAACGGAAACAAGGAGCCCCCCTCCCCCT
>NZ_JABXEM010000246.1:0-17230 GCF_013372595.1 Myxococcus sp. AM011 | reverse complement strand
GGTGGGGAGCGGTGAAGCGGTGGGCGAGGAGTCGGTGGGGGTGCACGCGTCCGGGAGCATGGAGCAGTCCCGGGAGCGGCTCTTCCGGTTGGGGGCGCAGGCCCTCACCGACTCGGAGCTCCTGTGCGTCACGTGGGGTCTGGCGGCGAGTTCTCGAGGTGGGCTGGAGGCGGCTGGGACGCTCTTGAGGCGCTGCGGCGGGCTCAAGGCGCTGCTGCAGGCGGAGCCGGTGGAGCTGAAGGGAATGCCGGGCCTCGGGCCCCGGCGGGCGGCGCAGGTGCTCGCGGCGCTGGAGCTGGGCCGTCGCGCCCAGCGCTCTCCGGAGCGGCGTCCCAAGCTGCGCACGCCCCGGGAGATTCACGCGTACCTCACGCCCGTCATGGGGGCGCTTCGGCGGGAGGTGTTCCACGTGCTGTGCTTCAACGCGCGCAACGTGCTGGTGCATGACGCGCGGGTGGCGGAGGGCACGCTGAATACGTGCCCGGTGGACCCCCGGGAGGTGTTCGCCGCGGCGCTCGTCTCGCGCGCGACGGCCATCGTCCTGGCACACAACCACCCCTCGGGAGACCCGGAGCCCAGCGTCCAGGACGTGGGGCTGACGCGGCACCTCGTGGCCGGGGCGAAGCTGCTCAACCTCAAGGTGCTGGACCACCTGGTGGTGGGAGATGGCGCGTTCGTGTCGATGCTGGAGCGGGGGCTGATGCCGGACGGGGAGTGGGAGCGGAAACGGGAATGGAACGTGGCGGGAGGAGGTGGGTGATGGCGGGGTGCCTGGTGGGGATGGTGCAGGTGGAGCTGTTGGAGGACACGCGGGCGCAGGTGGTGCGGCTGGAGACCGGGCGGGCCTGCACGGTGGAGCGCTCGGAGCTGCCCGTGGACGCTCGAGAGGGCGACGTGGTGGTGGATGGACGCAGGGAGCCGGACGCCACCGCGCTGCGAGTGCTGGAGGTGGCGCTGAGGAGGGCCCGCCTGGCCGTCCCCGTGCCGCCGGGGCTGGAGCTGTGAAGAAGGGCGGAGCCCCGTTTCCGTTGACGGCCGGTCCAGGATGGTGAACATGCGAGCGATGCCGTTGGCCCTGCCCTACTTCGAGGAAGCTCAGCAGGGCCTGGTGCGCCACTTCGGATTGACACAGTTCCGTCCCGGGCAGGCGGAGGTCATCTCCACCGTGCTGAGCGGGCGCAACACCGTGGTGGTGATGCCCACGGGCGCGGGCAAGAGCCTGTGCTACCAACTGCCGGCCACGCTGCTGCCGGGGCTGACGCTGGTGGTGTCGCCGCTCATCGCGCTGATGAAGGACCAGGTGGAGCAGCTCACCGCGCGCGGCATCAGCGCCACATTCATCAACTCGTCGCTATCGGACCTGGAGCGGGCGGAGCGGATGCGTCGGCTGCGCGCGGGCGAGTACAAGCTCCTGTACGTGGCGCCCGAGCGCTTCCGGAGCGCGAGCTTCGTCCAGACGCTCCTGGACGTGGGCGTGGACCTGCTCGCCGTGGACGAGGCGCACTGCATCTCCCAGTGGGGCCACGACTTCCGGCCGGAGTACGCGCAGTTGGGCCAGGTGCGCAAGAAGCTGCGCCCCCCTCGCACGGTGGCGCTCACCGCGACGGCCACGCCGGAGGTGCGCGCGGACATCGTCCGGGTGCTGCTGATGAAGGAGCCCCGCGAGTTCGCCATGGGGTTCGACCGGCCCAACCTCTTCCTGGGCAAGCAGGAGGTGGGCGGGGATACGGACCGTCACGAGGCCTGCGCGCGGCTGGCGGCGCTGGGCGGCAGCGGCATCATCTACTGCTCCACGCGACGCGCGGCGGACGGCATCTTCGCGGAGTTGCACGGCCGAGGCCTGAAGGCGGTGCTGTACCACGCGGGCATGGATGACGACGCGCGGAGGCGGGCGCAGGACACCTTCATGTCCACGAAGGACGCGGTGGCGGTGGCCACCAATGCGTTCGGCATGGGCATCGACAAGTCGGACATCCGCTTCGTCGCGCACGCCAACATCCCGCGGGCGGTGGAGGCGTACTACCAGGAGATTGGCCGAGCGGGCCGGGATGGCGGCGACGCGCGCGCGGTGCTGCTGTTCAACCACTCGGACGTGTACACGCAGGAGCGGCTCATCCAGGGCAACCACCCCTCGGAGGCGGTGCTCGCGGACACGTGGGGCGTGCTCCAGTCCGTGGAGGAATTCGAGCGAGGCGTGCACGTGCTGGCGGGCATGGTGAACGCCAGCGAGTTCGAGGTCTCCGCGGCGCTGCGCATCTTCGAGCGCGCCGGGAAGCTGGAGCGCGGCGGACGGGGTGAGGGCGAGCACGGGCTGACGCTGACGGAGAAGGCGCCGGCCGCGCACCCGCATGCGGCGGACGCACAGCGCCTCTTGAAGTCGCTGCTGGAGACGTTTCCCCTGGGCCGGCAGGTCACCACGGAGCTGACCATCCTCGCGCGGCGCGTGGGCCTGTCGGTGGACGATGCGCGACACGCGCTGGGCCTCTTGGAGAAGTCGGGCGTGGTGAATGTGCGCCGGCCCTTCTCCGGTCGCTCCATCCGGGCGCTGGCGCGGCTTCCCTTCCGCGAGCTGGGCATGGACCTGAGCCACGTCCGGGAGCAGGAGCGGCAGAACCTCCAGCTCCTGCGGCGGATGACGGACTACGCGTACGCGGACCGGGAGCAGCGCTGCCGGCGGGGCGTCGTCCTCCACTACTTCGGCCAGCAGGACGTGGAGACCTCCTGCGGCAACTGCGACGTGTGCGCGCCCGCGAAGATGCCGGTGCTCCTCTCGTCGGGTGGACCGTCCGCGTCCCGGGCCCGCACGGCGGCCTCGTCACAGCCGGTGATGAACTACAGCGAGCTGGCCTCCACGGAGCTGCGGCGCTGGCGCAAGGAGCTGTCGAAGGACCTGGGCGTCGCGCCGTTCATCATCTTCAACGACGCCACGCTGCTCGGGCTGGCGGCGGCGCTCCCCATCGACCGGGAAACCTTCCTCACGGTGAAGGGCACGGGCGAGAGCCGCTGGGAGCGATTCGGCCCCAAGGTGGTGGAAATCTGTCTGATGGCGCGCGCCGCGGGACATGAGCCCCAGGCGGCCCCCATGGCGGCGCCGCGCAAGCCTCGCGTCCGGCGCTCGCTGGGCATCAACTGACGCAGGCTCCGAGGCGCCCGCTTCTCCCGACGTCAGGCCGACGAGGCTAGGAGCCCCCGCCTCGGCGCATCCCCCGGGCGATGAGGTAGCGCAGGCCGCCCATGACGGTGCCCACCACGAGGGCGAGCAGGAAGATGACCACGACCGTGGTGAAGCCGAAGATGAGGCGCACCCCGTACTCGGGGATGCGGCCGTTGAAGAAGGCCGTGCGCAAGGGCTCCATGGCGCCGACCAGCTCCAACGCGCGCGCCGGCAACGAGTCCAGCGACAGCGACAGGCGCTGGAGGAACTTCGAGGGGAACAGGCGCAGAGCGCCCTCCACCACGATGCCCACCAAAAGGTAGAGCGCCGAGAGCAGGAAGGCGTTGCCCCACATGATGCGCAGCAGCGGGGACTCGGGCCCAGGGCCAGAGGGAGGTTGGCGCACGCTAACGAGCCGCTTTCTTCTTGAGGGACGGCAGCGCCTTCTTTACGCGCCCCGCCTCCTCGCTGCCACCCGCCAGCCGGAGAAAAGCCTCGTAGGACTCCACCGCCCGAGGCAGCTCCGCCGACTCGCGCACCAGCACGTCCGCCAGCGCCAGGTACGCGGGCCCGTCCGTGGGCTCCAGCTCCACTGCCTTCAAGAGCGACGCCTTCGCCACGGCCTCCTGCCGCTGCTTCAGGGCCACCAGCCCCAACGCCAGGTGAGAACGGCCCTGAGACGGCGCCAGTCGCACCGCCTCTTCCGCCGCCGCCCGGGCTTCTTTCAGCACGCCTGCGCCCAACAGCACGCGGGCCATGGCGGCCTGGGCGAACGCCTTGTCCCAGACAGTCGGAGCACGCGAGGCCAGGTCCTCCAGCGTCCGAGCCGCCCCTCGGCCTCCACTGGGGAGCTGCACGTAGAGTTCGCCCACCCGGCCACAGGTGGCATCTGAGCCCTCACGCCGGGCCGCCGCGAAGGCCGCGTCCGCGTTGTCCACGTTGCCCTGACGCAAGAAGGCGTGGGCAATCTCGCAGAAGGTGTCGGGGTCCTTCGGGTCCAGCTTGTTGGCGCGCTCCAGCGCGGAGAAGCCTCCCTTGGCATCGCCCGAGGCGAACAAGATGGCTGCGCGCAGCCGGTGCGCCTCCGCGTCGTCGGGCGAAAGCTTCGCCGAGCGACCCGCCGCCCCTTCCGCCTCCTTGCGACGTCCGGCATGGAAGAGGGCCAGCGCGAAGCCCTTGTGCGCGGCGGCGCTGCCCGGGTTGTCGAGCTGCCACGTCTCGAACTGCTTGAGGGCCTCGGGCGTGCGGCCCATGGCCAGCAGCGTGCGGCCCAGCGCGTCGCGCGACTCGCCGTGCGCGCCGTTGCGCTCCACCGCCTGCGTCAGGGGCTTGAGGGCCATGTCCGGCAAGCCGCGCGACAGGAGCAGCCGTCCCAGGGAGCACGAGGCCTCGTAGTCGCGAGGGTCCTTCTGCGCCTCCTCGAACTGGGCCTGAGCCTTGTCGAAGGCGCGCTCGCGCCAGTACACCTGCCCCAGCGCCAGTCGCATGTCGTTGCGCGGGCGCTTGGACGCGGCCAGCGCCTTCTCGAGCAGCTCGCGGGCCTGCGCCGCGTTGCCCTCGGCGGCATCCGCCAGGGCCAGCAACGACACTGCTTCCGGAGGATAGCGCTCGTTCACCCGCGTGCGAGCCAGCTCCGCGCGGGCGCGCTTCCAGTCCCCGAGCCGCGCGTACGCCGCGCCGCGCACCAGCGACACCTTGCGGCCACTGTCGGCCTCCAGGCGCGTCAGCACGTCGCGCTCGCGGTCCCTGTCCAACAGCGTGCGACCCAGTCCTTCACGGGCTTCGTCGCTCTTGGGCTGCGCCTTCAGGGCCGCCTCGTACGCGGACTGCGCCGCGTCCAGCTTCCCCGCGGCGCGACTGGCGGCCCCCAGCGCGAGCTGGAAGTCGAAGGCCAGCGACCCCTGCGCACCCTTGCCCAACAGCGCGCGGGCCTCGTCGTGCTTGCCCACGGCGGACAGCAGCCGCCCGTGCACCAACTGCTGGCGCGACTTGAGGGCCGCTGGCAGCTCCTTGTCGTCCGCCAGCGGCGCCACGTCCGCGAGCGAGGCGTCCAACTCCTGCTCCAGCGCGAGCCGGGCCTCCGCCTGGCCGATGCGGGCCACCGGGTGCTTGGGGGACTTGGTGCGCGCCTTCTCGAACATCTCGATGGCGTGCGGGAAGTCCTCCGACGCCAGGTAGTAGCCCCCCAACGCAACGAGGGCGCGCACGTTGGAGGGTGACGTCCGCAGCGCGCGGTCGAACCGCTCCAGCGCCTTCTTTTCGTCCTTCGCCGCCAGCAGCAGGCTCGCGGCGAGCGCCTGGGCCTCGGTGCTCTCGTCCGTCGAAGCCAGCAGCGCGCGGCGCGCGGGCTCCCGTCCCCGGTCATCGGCCACGAGGACGTTCGTGGTGAGCACCAGTCCCGGCGCGGCCTCCTTCACGCCCGGCTTCTCCAATGCCTCCAGCGCCTTGGTGCGGTCCTCCGGCGACATGCCGTGGTCCGCGAAGAGGAGCGCGTGCGTCCAGGCCGTGAGGACCCAGGCGCGGCTGCTCGCCTCGTCCATCTCCAGCGCGCGATGGAGCTGCTGCAGCGCCCCATCCAGCGAGGTGCGCGTGTCCTGGGTGATGAGGTCCTCGGCCCGGGCCAGCGCCTCGTTCAGCGTCTGGCCACCGGTGGCCGCGCGAATCCGGAGGAAGCCCACGACGATGGTGATGAGCACCATCGCCAGCGCCGTCACGCCCGCGACCTTCACCCCGTTGCGCTTGAGGAACGACGTCTTCGCGGCCTCGCGCGCCAGCTTCTGCCGGAGCTCCTTCTCGTAGGCGGCGGTGAGCGCTTCCGTGTCCTGCTTGGGCTGCCCCGCCTTCGACTTCGCGCCGCTCCCGGCGGACTCGGAGGCCTCCGGAAGGTCGTCGAGCAACGAGCGCTTGGAGCCCGAGCCCCGCGTCGCGGGCTGTTGCGCGCGAGCGGCCACGGGATTCTGCGCGGTCGGCTCCGGCGGAGGCAGGTCGCCCAGGAGCCCCGGCGAAGCGGCGGGAATCACCGGCTTCGCGGTGGTGAACTCACTGGAGCGCAGCAGCACTTCCTCGTCGGACTCGGACGAAGCCGCGGAAATCACCGGCTTCGCGGTGGTGAATTCGCTGGAGCGCAGCAGCACTTCCTCGTCGGACTCGGACGAAGCAGCCCCCGACTCCCCGTCCTCGGAGGAAACCCCAGAGGCTTCGGCCCCCTCCGACGCCTCGGGAGCAAGCTCGCGTCCCTCCCCTGCTCCACGCTCCGTGTCCGAGGGCCGGGGAGCGTCGTCGTCATCCGACAACGACAGGTCCAGGCTCGGAAGCTCGGACCCCAGCGACGGCTGCAGCACCGGCAGGGGCCGGTCAATCAACCCCAGCGAATCGGACTTCGTGGACGCGGCCGCATGCTCACCGGAGCGCGTTCGAGCACTCGCGGCCGCCGTCGCGGCCGCATGCTCACCGGAGCGAGTACGAGCGCCCGCAGCCGCCGTCGATGACGGATGCCCACCGGAGCGCGTTCGAGCGCTCGCGGGCTCCGTGCCCGACGCAGACTCGTCCGACGTCCCGGCGTCCGACTCCGAACCACGCGCGCCTTCCAGAGAAGACACCTCCCCCTCGGCGCTCGCGCGCCCCCCGGACGCGGCGGCGCTCGCCAGGTCCGCGGCGGCGCGGGCTCCCGCGTTGCGCGAGGCACCAGGGCCAGAAGCCGTCGCGGCCTTCGCGGCATCGCCGAGCGCGGCGGCACGGAGCCTCGCGGCGGCCATCGGAGATGAGGCCACGGGTGCGGGCTCGGCGTCGTCGCCCTCGGCCTTCGCCTCACCGTCGGTCTCTCCTTCCGACGACGGCGCGGTCTTCTCCAGCCCCATCAGGTCCGCGAAGACGGGAGCCGGTCCACCGGCCAGTGCCTGCTGGGCCTGCTCCAGCCACAGCTTCACGCGACCGTCATTGGGTTGCAGCGCCACCGCCTTGCGCAGGAGCGGCAGCGCCGAGCGATACAGCCCGCGCTGCAACAACACCTCGCCAATCAGGTTGTAGGCGTAGGGGTTGTCCTTCTCGATGGCGATGGCGCGGTCGAACTGCTCCATCGCCTCCGCGGGACGGCCCAGGTGGATGAGCGCCTTGCCCCAGAGCACGCGTCCCACCGTGGAGGACGGATGGTGGGAGATGCCCTGTTCACACACCTCGATGGCGCGTGCCGCGTCCCCCTTTTCCAGCAGGGCCTTGGCCAGTTCGACGAAGACGGAAGATGTGGGGTCCTGCCGGAGGAGCTGCTCGTAACGCTCCACCATCGACTTGGCCATGTGGGCTTGCGACTCCGGTGCTCGGGCGGGGAGCCGGACCATACCACCGCGCCCTCGTCCGGGGCGGCCACCGGATGCTACCGTTCCCCCTGTGAATCGCCTGCCTGCCCTGTTTCTCGCGCTCGCCCTGACGGGATGCGCAACCGTATCCAAGAAATCCGACCTGGAAGAACTCAAGCCCACCGTGGACAAGTTCCACCAGCTCATCCGGTGGAAGGACTTCCGGAGCGCCTCCCGGCTGCTCGTCCCGGAGCGCCGCGCGGCCTTCTCACGCGCCCGCGTCGAGCTCCACGACGAGCGGGACTTGTCCGTCACCGACTACGAAATCGAGGAGGTGCGGCTGTCCGAGGACGGGGCACACGCCACGGTGCAGAGCCGCATCCAGTGGATGCGCCTGCCGTCCGCCTCGGAGCACACCGCCGTCGTCCTCTCGGAGTTCGTCTTCCGGGACGGCGTCTGGCTGCTGGAGCGGCAGGACGCGGGGCCCTTCGTGGACGAACTGAAGGACCCGCTGCCCTGAAAAGAAACCGCCCACCGACTCGGGGCCGGCCGAGGCGGTGGGCGCCGGGAGCTCCCCAATGGAGCGCCCTACAAGAATCCGCCCATCGACTCGGGGCCGGCCGAGTCGATGGGCGTCGGGAACTCCCCAATGGAGTGCCCTACAAGAGTCCGCCCATCGGCTCGGGGCCGGCCGAGTCGATGGGCGTCGGGAGCTCCCCAATGGAGCGCCCTGAAATGTGAGCGGGGCGACGGTGTTGTTCAGGCCCGCGTCGCCGCGCGGTGACGCCGGAACCTAGAGCAATGGCGATGCCACTCCGCGCGCCGGGGCTGGCGCGCGGGGCCCGTCATGGAGATTCAAGGGCTTGCACTCGCGGCCACCGCCCCACGAGGGGGGCAGGCCGTCGGGGTGCTGACACTCCTGTCAGAGGATCCAGCCTCCGGCGTCGTGCCAGGCACGACAACCGTGTCAGGGAACCCTCGGACTTTCCTTCCCTACTCGCCCTGCACGGCGCGGATGGTTTCGCGCATGGAGTGGTGGGGCTTCCAGGCCACGTCCTGCACCCAGCGGCTGCCGTCCACGGCGCACAGGAACTGGATGTGGTCCAGCTCCGGGGGCGGGAAGTTGGCGATGCGGTACTTGAAGAGCATGCCCAACAAGGGCCGGGCCACGAGGTGCGGGACGGGAACGGGGGAGTTGCCCAACTCGCGCATCACCGCGGACAGGGGCACCTCGCCGGGGCCGACGACGTTGTAGACGCCCTTGGGCTCGGGGCGGAGGGCCGCCACCATGGCGCGCGCGACGTCCTCCACGTGGATGAGCTGAATCATCGGGTCGAAGCCCGCCATCATCCACGGGTGGCGCAGGCGCAGGTAGTTGGAGGGCGCGTTCTTGATGGTGGGCCCGACGATGTGCACGGGCCGCAGAATCACCGTCTCTATCTGCGGGTGCTTCCAGAAGAAGCCATGCGCGAGCATGTCCACTTCAATCAAGTCGCGCACACCGGAGAAGCGGCTGGCCGCCATCAGCGGCGCGTCCTCGGTGAGGAAGTTGGAGTTGTCCGGGCTGGGCCCGTAGACGTTGGCCGAGGACAACACGACGACCTTCTTCACGCCGTACTTCGCGCAGTACTCCAACAGGCGCGTGGTGCCCACGACGTTGAAGGAGTGGTGCTCCTCCTCGCTCATGCGCGGGTCATGCATGATGCCCATGTGGATGACGGCGCGGACCTCGTTCTTGCGGAAGACGTCCTCCGCCTTCTTCTTGCGCAGGTCCAGCTCGTACATCTCCACGTCTTTCGGCCGGCCCACGAAGGGACGCCGGTCGATGCCGATGATGCGCTCGTGCTTGTGGAGGAGCTTGGCGAGGGTGCGGCCGAGGTTGCCGCTGATGCCCGTGACGACGACGGCCGGTCTCATGGTGCGAGCCTCATGACAGCGTCAGCTTGTTGGACGCGGGCGCTCACCAGAACACCCCGCGACGCTCCTTGAGGCCCTGGTGGAGCATGGACTGAATCGAGGCCTTCACGGTGCGCACCTTCTTGTCCAGCTCGCTGTCCTCATCGTCCGGGCGTCCGGTGAAGTGCATCGGGTCGCCGTAATAGATGCGGTACTTGGTGGGCAGCGGGAAGGGCAGGCCCGTGGGAGTGACGGGGAAGGACGGGAAGCCGAGCAGCTTCGCCACCGGCTTGAGGTCCATCAGCGCGGGGGCCTGCTCCTCGGCGCCGACGACGGCCACGGGGACAATCGGGGTGCGCGTCTCCAGCGCCAGGCGCATGAAGCCCAGGCCGAACTCCTGGAGCTGGTAGCGCTGGGGCCACAGCTTGTTGATGCCGCGCAAGCCTTCCGGGAACACGAGGATGGCCTCGTCGGACTCCAAGAGCCGCCGGCAGTTCTCCGGCGTGCCGACAATCTGGCCCATGCGCGCCATGAAGGTGGAGACGTACGGCAGCGACGGCACCCACTTCTCCACCATGCTGCGCATGGCACGGGGCGGGCTGGCCTCCAGCATCAGCGAGACGCCAATCATGGCGCCATCCAGCGGGAGCTGGCCGGAGTGGTTGGACACCAGCAGCACGCGGCCGGCGGGGACCTTCTCGATGCCGAAGGTCTCCACGCGGAAGTAGTTGCGGTAGAGCCACAGGAAGGGCGCCACGGCCGACAGGCTGAAGTCGAGGTTGTAGCCGAACGGGTCTACCCCGTACTCGTTCTCCGGCCGAGGCAGCGCCAGCATCCGCTGTTTCTGCTCGTCATTGGCCAGGCGATCGGTCCATTCGCGCAGGCCCTTCTTCACTCGGTCGCCGAGTCGCTCCAGCATATCCCTGGTTCTTTACACCACCGGCCCCCGTACCGGGAGTGGAGAAACCTGGCGGTGTCCATCCGGGATAACGTCCAGGAGCCCACGCCCATGCGAATCTCTTCCCGTCCCGCGCCGCCGCCCTCGAAGGCCGCTCCCGCCGTCCCGACGCCCGCCAGCAGCGCCCGCGTCTCCGCGTCCACCCTCCGGCGCGCGCCCGAGCAGGCGGTGGCCTTCAGCCAGGACTTCCATGCGCGGCTGGACCTGCCTCCCGCGCGCCTCCAGGAGAAGCTGGCGCTGATGCGCGCGAGCCCATCGTCCTTCTTCCGGATGATGCCCGCCCTCTTCCACGCGGACCTGAGAGGCCCCTTCGCCGCCGAGGCCCGGCTCGTGGACCGGCCCGCGCCCCGAATCCCAGTGGTGGGTGACGCGCACGTCGGAAACCTCGGCACCTTCCGGGGGCCCGAGGGAAAGCCGGTGTGGGGACTCAACGACTTCGACCAGGCAGGACGCGGCTCGCCGGAGGTGGACCTGACGCGCATGGCGACCAGCGCCGTGCTCACCGCGCGCGAATCCGGGCTGTCCTCCAAGGAACAGGACGTCGTCCTCAAGGCCTTCGCGGACGCCTACTTCTCGACACTCGAGTCGCTCGCCGGAGGCGAACAGAACCCCGGGGCGTTCCTCACGAAGCAGGAGGCCTCCGGCAAGGTGGACGACCTCATTCGTGACGCGAACGACACGTCGCGGGAAGACCTGGTGAAGAAACACGCCCGGCTGCAGGGCCCGGACGCCGCGAGCTTCCGCACCTCCGACACGTTGAAGTCCGTCTCTCCGGAGAAGCAGCGGGAGGTCCGGGCCGCGCTGACGGACGCCCTGGCCACGCTGAAGGGACGGCAGGACATCGCCCTGCCACCGCGGGTGCTGGACGTGGCCCAGCGGCTGGACGCGGGCGGGAGCAGCTACGGACTGGAGCGCTACTGGGTGCTGGCGCGCGCGGCGGACCCGAAGGCGCCGCCGGTGCTGCTGGAGATGAAGGAGCTGCTCGCCCCCAGCCTGGAGTCGCCCGCGGCTCCGGCGGATGGCGGCGCGGTGGTGGAGGCGCAGCGCCGGCTCTCCGGCCACGCCAACCCGCTCACCGGGGCCACGCGCATGGGAGGACGGGCCTTCCTGGTGCGCGAGTTGGAGCCGGAGAAGGCGAAGCTGGGCGACGCGGCGCTGACGGGCAAGAAGGACCTGGTCTCCGTCTTCACGCAGGCCGGCCAGGTCCTGGCACGGGCCCATGGCTCCACGCCCGAGCAGGCGCGAAAGCTGGAGGCCTGGGTGGGCTCGGACGCGGCGGTGGCCACAAGCCGGCTGTCGGCCTTCGCTCGGGCCTATGCCGACCAGGTGCGGGCGGACTGGAGTGCACTGCGTGACGGGACCTGAGCGTCGGGCCTCCACGAGTGGACGAATGCCCCCGTGGCCCCGTGCCGGGCGGGGGTGACGTCGCCATGTCTCGCCCCGCATGCGTGAGCTGCTCGTCGTGCTGGGCCTGGCCTGGCTCTTCTCGGAGTGCGCGGTGACGGCCGCCTCGGTCGCCGTGTCCGCGCCCCGCCTGGCGCCGGTGGAGCAGCGCGCGCCGGTGCTGCTCGTCCATGGCATCGGCGACGACGCCAGCGCCTTCGACCTGCTGCGCGCCCGGTTGGAGCAGGCGGGTTGGCCCCACGTCCACGCCATCTCCCTGGTCCCCAACAACGGCAGTGAGGGGATTCCCACCCTGGCCCGGCAGGTGGCCCGCGAGGCCGAGGCCCTGCGCGCACGCACCGGCGCCCGCCGCGTGGACGTGGTGGGCTTCAGCATGGGGGCGCTCGTCACGCGCTACTGGGTGCAGTTGCTCGGCGGGCGGCTGGTGGTGCGGCGCTTCATCTCCATCTCCGGCCCCCACGCGGGCACGGGGCTGGCGTTCCTGGGACGTGGCAAGGGCGTGTCTCAGATGAGGCCGGGCAGCAGGCTGTTGCGAGCGCTCCAGAAAGACCCTCGGCCCTGGGGCAGCACGGAGGTGCACAGCTTCTGGACGCCGTGGGATTTGACCATCCTCCCCGCCTCCAGCTCACGACTCCCGGGCGCCAGCGAGCGCAGGTTTCCCGTGCTGCTCCACCCGTGGATGCTCACGGACTCGCGCGTGCTGGACTCGGTGGTGGAAGTGCTCGGCTCGCCGTCGGTGGCCCGGTAGCGCTCACAGCGTGGCGGACAGCCGCCCGGCCGCGTCGCGCAGCGTGACGACGTCGCACTCGGACTTCAGCCAGCCGAAGATTTCGCTCAGCCGCGCCAGCTTCTGACTCGCACTGACTCGCAAGTCCCGCTGCTGCCGGACGAGCACGTCAGGAATCCCGTCCGTCGCGTCCAGCACGTCCACTCCGTGCAGCTCGAAGTTGAAGAACGCGTCGCGACGGCAGGAGCGCCACGCCCCGCGCAGGGTGCGCAGCGGCAGCGTGGTGGCAAAGGTGCCGATGAACGGAAAGCGCAGGGCGGGCGTCACCGCCATGGGCAGCTCCAGCACCGGGCCCGTTCCCCGTCGGTAGGGCCGCGCCGGGTCCGGGCGGTACGGCTTCCGGGGCGCGAGCAGTACGCCCGGCGTGTCGAGCACCGAGCGGGACGGACGCCCCAGGAGCGACAGCGCGCCCATCACCGCCGCCTTGGCCGCGTAGTACGGCGCGGCGGGAAAGGCGGACGAGCCATACCGGTAACCCAGCTCCACCGTGGCCGCGTACAGGTCCGCGTTCAGCGTGTAGCCCGGCGCGCGGAAGCCCTCCGGACGGGCCCCCGTGGCCGCGAGGATGGCCGCGTCCGCGCGACGCAGGTCCTCCAGGATGGCGGCGGGGCCCCGGCGCGTGAGGGCGTAGTCATGGGCGTGGCTGTGGCTCGCCACCTCGATGCCCGCTTCATGGGCCGCGCACATGCCCGCGGAGGCAACCGGGTCCGCCTCCAGGTCCTCGCCGATGGCGAAGAAGGTGCCCGGCGCGCCGAGCGTGTCGAGCAGCTCGCGGAAGCGAGGCACCGCCACCGCATGCACGAGGGAGCGGGCGCGCGCATCCAGCAGCGACTCCGGCAGGCCATGGATGCGGCAGTAGTGCGGCAGCGAGTCGAGGTCGACGGAGATGGACGCCAGCCTCACGGTGCGCGCCCTCCCCCGCTCAGGTGCCGCGAACGCGGATGACGTAGAACAGCTTGCCCACGTTCTTGAGCACGTTGGGCACGCGCTTGAAGAGGTGGATGGACGGCTGGCGCTTCTCGTGGAGCTGGATGGGGATTTCCATCACGTTGAGCCCCTCGCGCCAGGCGCGGATGACGAACTCGCTGGCGAACACGTCCATGTCCACCACGCACTTGTGGATGACGGGCAGGAGCGCCTCGCGGCGGAACGCCTTGAGTCCGTGCGTGTCCGTGCCCTTGAAGCCCAGCGTCACCTTCAGGAGCTTGTTGTGCACGCGGGTGGCCGCGCGGCGGATGAGGGGGCGCTGGTCACTGGCGCCCTTGGCCGCCTTGGAGCCGATGACCATGTCCGCATCGCCCCGCTCCAGACGCGGCAGCGCGGCGTCGTAGAAGGTGAGGTCGCAGAGGTCGATTTCGTCGCAGACGACGTAGGTGCCCCGGGCCATGAGGATGCCGGCCTTGAGGGCGACGCCGTAGTTGGGGCGCTCCGAATGGAACCAGCGCAGGCGCGGGTGCTTCGCGCACAGCTCGTCGAGAATCCGCGGCGTGGCGTCCCGGGAGCCGTTCTCCGCGAAGATGATTTCGTAGTCGAGGCCGCGCGCATCCAACCCCTGGCGGAGCTCGTCCGCCGCCGAGGTGATGATGGACTCCTCGTTATAGACTGGGATGACGACGGACAGGTGCGGTGCCATGGAATCAGGTCCGGGCAAGCGACGGTCCGGTCCGCCTAGCACGCCCCGCGCCACCCGTCGACAAGATGCGACGCGGCGCGGCTCGACTTCGTCAGCCGTCGTTCAGCGTCCGGGCACACGCCCGCCCGCCGAGGATGGCGTCCTCCATGGACGAGTACTCCCACTGGCCATACCGGCCCGCCGTGAGGATGCCCGCGTGCTCCAGGAAACGGAGGATTTCCGCCTTCGCGGGCCCGTAGGCGTCGTCATAGAGGACGTAGGCGTGGGGAATCTCCCGGGCCTGGGCGAAGAGGACGTCGTCCGCGGAGTGGATCATCTGCGAGCGCAGCAGGTCCTCCACGGCGTACTTCTCCGCGGCGGCCGGGGACAGCTCGCCGTGGTGGCTGTACTCCACGTAGAACGTCGCGGTGTCCTTGGGCGCCAGCGCGTCGTACACCGCCGAGGGCGAGCCGATGCGGTACGTGTGGAACTCCGGCTCCGGCAGGTAGATCCAATGCCAGGGCTGACGGTTGGCGCCCTTGGCGGCCACGGCGACGTAGGTGACGGTGGTGGCGCGCAGACGCTTCGCGGCGGCGACGACTTCGTCGGGAACACCCGAGGCGCCCTGGGCCAGCAGCTTCACCAGCCCCGGCAGCGACACGGTGGACACCAGCCCCGAATAGGACAGCGTCCTGCCGTCGGACAGCTCCACCTTGCGCGCCTTCCAGTCGATGGAGGTGGGCTCGGTGCGGACGCTCAGCTCGCCGCCCTTCAAGTCTCGCAGCATGGCGCGCGCCAGACTCTCGATGCCGCCCTCGCGCGGGTAGACGAAGGACGCGTTGTAGCCCACGGCATCGCTGCCGGCGCCGAGCGCTCCGTCCACCACTTCCTTGAGGGAGGGCCGAGGCACGAAGCGCCCCACCCAGGCGGCGGACAGCTCGCGCGGGTGCACCGTCCAGAGCTTCTGGTTGTAGGGCACCATGAAGTTCTTCGCGAAGCCCTCGCCCATGTAGCGGAGGATGAACTCCTCGAAGTCGCGAGGCTCCCGCTCCCGCAGCGCGCGGCCCTTCTCGCCGTAGATGGCCTCCACGTAGCCGACCAGGTTCTCCGCGACGACGTCCGGCGGCAGCCCGTGGGTGTTCACCTGGTACGGAAAGCGCGTGAAGACGCCGCGCGTGAAGATGCCCGCCTTGCGCTGGATGCGGACCATCTGCCCCGGCAGCCAGCGCGTGTTCACCAGCTCCTGGATTTCGGCGTCCCGCAGGTGGAGCCAGTGGCCGGTGGGGTCGAAATAACACCCATCGATGACCTCGGTCTTGATGAGGCCGCCGACCCGGTCCGACTTTTCGATGAGGCGCCAGGGCTTCTGGAGGAAATGGGCGGTGGACAGACCCGCGAGCCCCGCTCCCAGGATGACGATGGGTTCCATACCGGGTCGGTCCTACCACCTCCGCCCAGTGAGGGGGGAGCCGAACCCGCCGTGCCAGGGGCGCGAATTCTCAAGCCCCCTCGGCCGGCCGCTCGGGAGTAAAGGGGGGGACCGCTTCTACTGCGGGCTGGCGCGTTCTTTCCGGGCTGGAAACGCCTCTGGTAGCCTGCGCGCGCCGGTCCCGTCGAAGGAACCCCATGAAAGTCTCCTGCCCGTCTTGCCAGACGAATTACAACATCGATGACAAGCGGATCCCCCCGGGTGGCGCGAAGCTCAAGTGCGCCCGGTGCCAGACCACCTTCCCCATCCGTCCGGAGGGAGTGAGCGCAGCGGCCCCTGCCGCGCCTGCTCCGTCGGCCGCCGCCATTCCGCTGCCGGGCTCCGTCTCGTCCGCGCCGAGCGCCGCCGCGATTCCCCTTCCGGGCGCGGCCCCGTCGGGCGCCATCGCGATTCCCCTCCCCGGCGCGGCTCCCTCGGGCGCCATCTCCCTGGGGCACGACGCCATCCCGCTCCCCGGCGCGGCGCCACGCTCCAACGACTTCGGCTACGACGCGGGCGCGATTCCGCTCCCGGGCGCGGCGCCACAAATCGACGATGGCTTCGGCTACGACGCGGGCGCGATTCCGCTCCCGGGCGCGGCGCCCCAGGTCGACGACGGCTTCGGCTATGACTCCGGCGCGATTCCGCTCCCGGGCGCGGCGCCCCAGGTCGACGACGGCTTCGGCTACGACGCGGGCGCGATTCCGCTCCCGGGTGCGGCGCCACAAGACGACTTCAGCTTCGACCCGAGCGCTGGCGGCGATGCCATTCCCCTGCCTGGCGCGGCGATGCCTTTCGACTCCGGGGCCATTCCGCTTCCGGGCGTCGCGTCGTCGTCCGGCGCCATTCCGCTCCCCGGCGCGGCGGACCCCTTCAGCGAGGGCTTCGACGACGTGGAGCCTCCCGTCCGCCAGGACGTGACGCGCGTCGTGGCCATTCCGCTGCCGAACGCCGCGTTCCGCGAGGCCGCCCGGCCCGCCGCCGCGCCTCCCGAGCCCAAGTCCAACCGCGACTTCGACTTCTCCGACGACGACTCGCTGGCGCCGCCGGTGGACCTGGCGCAGGGCCCCGTCGATATGCCCGACGTGACGGGCACCGCGCGCGACTTCGACTTCTCCGACGACTCGCTGCCCGTGCCCGCGCAGCCCCAAGCGGAGGCGGATCCGTTCGCCTTCGACGTCGAGACGCCGAGCGGCGAGGCCACCGCCTTCGCGCTGCCGCCCACGCCGAGCCCCGTCCAGGCCGCCTATCCGCCAGTGGAGGAGAACCCCTTCGCCCTGCCTCCGCCGCCCGCGTACGCGCAGGCGCCGATGGAAGAGGACCCCTTCGCCCTGCCTCCGGTGGATGCGGACCCCTTCGCCCTGCCGCCTCCGCCTTCGGGGGGGCCGTCGTTCGACTTCGCCGAGCTGCCCGTGCCCGCGGGCGAGGACCCGTTCGCGCTGCCGCCGCCGCCCACGGGCGGAGGGATGGACTTCTCGGACCTGCCGTCGCCCGCCGCGCAGGCGATGGACTTCTCGGACCTGCCGTCGCCCGCCGCGCAGTCCCAGGACCTGTCGTTCGACTTCGCCGCGCCGCCCACGCCCGCGTTCAACGCGGACTTCGGCTCCGCGCCGGTGCCGGACTTCAGCCTCGACTTCGCCGAGCCGCCCCCTCCCGCCG
>NZ_JABXEM010000245.1:0-17537 GCF_013372595.1 Myxococcus sp. AM011 | reverse complement strand
GGACGGTGCAGCAGGCGGGGAAGGGCACGCGGTTCAAGGACTTGAACGCGAAGTTCAGCGTCAAGGATGGATGGGTGTCATTCACGCAGCCCATGGCGTTCCGGTCGGACCTGGGCAACGGAACGTTGGATGGCCGGGTGGGGTTGGATCAGCGTTTGGAGCTCAAGGGCACGGTTGAGGCGTCCAAGGAGTTCGTCTCGGGTCTCACGGGAGGCGCGGTTCCCATCAAGGCGCCGGTGTCCGTTCCGGTCACCATCACCGGGACACTGAAGGCGCCCAAGGTGAGCACGGGAGGCGCGGCGGATATCGCGAAGGGACTGTTGCCCGGGGTGTCGAAGGGCATCGAGAACCCCGTGAATCAGGCGCGCAAGAGCCTGGGCGACCTCTTGAAACGACCCGGCAAGAAGTAGGGACCGGGTTACTTCGCTGGCGGTTGGATGGGCTGGGGCTTCAGGCCATGGCGCTGCTTGAAGTCCGGCCATTCGCGCACGAAGGACTTGGTGTTCGCTGCTTCAATTTCGGAGAAGCTCTTTCCTTGTGTGTAGCTCCAACTGGGGCGTGGCGTGGGGTGCTCACCCAGTCGCTCGCGCAGCAGGTCGAAGGCGAAGACGGCCCAGGGAGGTGGAGGGTTTTCGGTGACAACCGTCTCGAGGACATTCGTGGCCACCCGGTCGACTTCCTTGCTGGGAAAGCCGCGAAGGAGCTTGAGCAACAGCGCGAATGTGCGGTCAAAGGAGGGGTATACGACGACGTCGCGAGCCAGTTCCTCGCGATAGCCTTGGACCCGCCAACTATTGGGAGACGCTCGCGGGGTGCAGAATGAATGAACTGCATCCAGCTCTTCGGGTGACACGTCGGCCACGCCGTCCCAGCGTGTCGCTGGATGGACAGCAGCGAGCACCCTCCAGTCCCAGTGCTCCTTCTCGAAGTCGGGTGCCTCCCCTGCGAGCCGTGCCTGAATCCATCGGTCCAGTGCCTGCTGGGCTGCTGTGATCGCCCGACGGTAGGCTTCCACATCCGAGTCGCTGGCTGGGAAGCGCGTCCCACAGAGTGGCCACGCGGGAAACCATTGGCCATTCTCCTTGTTGAGGAGCGCGACGACCGTAAGCCCTACCTGGAGATTCGTGTCACATGGGCTCCCGGAGAAGATGAATGTCTCGATGCGCTCTCCGGTGCGTACCGAGCCTTTCCAGGTTTCACGAACCTCCAAGGTCACGTTGGCGTTGTATCCGAACCCCTCCAGCACTTCTGGCCGCTCGCTTACGCTCTCGACTTCTGCCCAGACGATGAGCTGGGCTTCGTGTGCCAGCTCCCAGAGCGTGTGCGGCGGAGGAGGAAATGAGGCTCTGGCTTGGGGTGCATGGCTGAGCACGGTGACCAGTGCCAGGGCGAGAAGTCGGTATGTCGCTCTGGCGGCTGTCCACCGCGACGCAGCGAGGGTGGATGGCGCGGTTTGAAGAGCGCGGGGTGATTGCTCACGCATGGGGCATCTCCTGGGGGAGCAGGAGCATCCCGTTCCATGCCCGGAGGTCGCTCACGCGGGCTCCATCGCTGCATCATGCTTTCATCACGAGGCCGCCCAGGTTGCAGCCCCCTCAGTCGCGCGACGGCCTCCACGGACCGAGGGGATGGCTCTAGAGGGAAGGAGCGCCATCTGGCCCAGGGCGGCGGGGCGGGGGAGGCGAAAGTGGCCGGGGCTTCAGGCCATGACGTTTCTTGAAGGCCAGCCAGTCGCGCGCGACTTCGGTGGAGTTCACGACCTCGGATTCATCGCGGCCGTTCGAGGGGATTTCATACCAGGGCCTTCGCCATCCCGGCTTCTCTCCGTATCTCTCGCGCAGCCGGTCGAGCGCGAACCCCGCCCAAGCGGGTGCTTCCTTCTCGGTGATGAGCGTCTCGAGGATGTTGGCGACCTTCCTGTCGACGGCTTTGCTGGAGTATCCGCGCAGGGCGGCGAGCATCTGCAACAGCTCCGGGTCGAAAGGCGGATGCTCGACCAACGCGCGAGCCAGTTGCTGTCGATGGGCTTGGGTCAGTCCGGGGCCCAGCGTCGCCCCATACAAACCATCCCAGCGTGTCGCTGGGTGAAGCGAGGCGAGCACATGCCAGTCCCGCCGTGCCGCCTCGAAATCGGGTGTCGCCTGTCCTCTCCCGGACGGCGGCCCGAGGGATTGTGCCTCTCGTGCCGTCGTCACCACCCTGCGAAACGCCTCCACTTCCGAGGGGCCCTCCGGATAGCGAGTTCCATAGGACAAGGCCACGGTGTGCCATTGGCCACGCTGCTTCATCAGGAACGCGACGACCGCGAGACCGGGTTCGTAGCGAGCGGGCCTTGGACAATCGAGGTTCGCCGCGAAGTGGACGTCGATGCGCTCTCCTGGGTGCGCCGAACCCTTCCACGTCTCCCGGACCTTGAGTGTCGCGACGTCGCTGTCATCCAGGGACGGCGCGGCATAGGGCTCCCGTGGCAATTGACGCACTCGCTCCACGTCCGCCCAGACGACGAGCTCCGCCTCATGAGTCAGAGACCACAGCGTCACGGGAGCAATGGACTCGGCCTCGGCGCGTGAGGTGTGGACAAACAAGGCGACCAACAACAGGCCTCGCAGGCCGGAGAGCTTTCCTCCCTCCATCCGCGATGGAGGAAAGCCGGGCCTGCCGCGAAGCTCACGATGGGAGGACTGAAGCATGGATGCAGCATCCCGGGTTCTATGACGGCGATGTTGGTGTGGGGTCCATTGCTTCGTCATCCTTCGGTCATGGCGCGCGCCGCTGGTCGTGTTCACCCGCCATCTAGAAAGGGGGACGCCCAGCCGGGCCCTGAACGAGGGCGGCGTCGGGAAGCACGAGTCGCCGGGGCTTCAAGCCGTGGCGTTGTTTGAAGCTCAGCCAGTCGCGCGCGAGTGACCTGGCGTATTCCGCCTTGGCCTCGATGGGGCTTTTCGGAGGCACCATCTTGTACCAAGGGGTTCGTCGCTCGGGCTTCTCGCCGTGACGCTCGCGCAGCAGGTCGAAGGCCGTGAACGCCCAGTAGGGCGCTCCCTGCTCGGCGAGGACTGTCTCGAGGACATTCGCGACCGTCCGGTCCACGTCCTTGTTGGGGAAGCCACGCAGGGTGGTGAGCATCAGCGAGACCGTCTGGTCGAATGACGGCTGTTTCGCGAAGCCACGTGCCAGTTGCTGGCGACGGGCTTGTCTCACGGCGGCGGTTCCTTGTGACAGCTCATACAGGCCATCCCAGCGTGTCGCCGGATGAAGAGCGGCGTGCACTTGCCACTCAATGCGTTCCTGCTGGAGGTCGACGACTTTCCCTGGGAGCCCGGACCGCGCCGCACGGGCTTGTGCATCCCTGGCGGCCGTCACCACCCTTCGATACGCATCGACGTCAGTGGGGTTCTTCGGATGGCGCGTCCCGTAGGACATGCCCACGGTCCACCATCGACCGTCTCCCTGGGCCAGGAACGCGATGACCGGGCGCCCGGCACCGTACCAAGGCGGCGCCGGGCAGATGATGTCCGATGAGAAACGCACCTCGACTCGTTCTCCAGGACGCACCGACCCCTTCCACGTCTCCCGGATCTTCAGTGTCGCGATTTCGCCACCGTCGAATGGCATCCCATCCTCATCGCGCTCTCTTGGAGCGATGCGCAATTGCTCGACGTCCGCCCAGACGATGAGCTCCGCCTCTTGCGTCAGGGGCCACAGCGTCACGGGGGCGATGGGATAGGCCTCGACGCGTGGAGCGTGAATGAACAAGCTGACCAGGGTCAGTGCCAGCAGTCCGCGTGACGCCCTCGCGCCGGGCCACCAGGCGTCGCGCGTAGGAGTGCCATCGAGATCCGAATCGGGGGACTGCTCACGCATGGACGTTCCTCCTGAGGAGGAGAATCATCCCGACCCTCACGGACCCGACGGCATTCCGGGGTCCATGTCTTCATCATGGTTTGGTCACCCGCCCGCCCCAGGGCCGCCTGCTCCCGCGCAGAAGCCGCTTCCCCTCCATCCGCATCCAGGGAGAATGCCCGCACCCGGCCGGCCGTTGCCCGGGCGGGAGATTCGATGCGCTTCATCCACTGCTCCGACGTCCACATCACCGACGACTACTTCGCGCTGCCCCTGCGCCGGCTCGGCTGGCGTCGCTGGGTCGCCCTGGCGGAGCTCACCGTGGGTGGCCGCGCGAAGCGCTATGCCCGCGCGCCCCACGCCCTCTCCGCCATCGCCCGCGAGATGCAACGCCACACCGCCGACCACTTCATCCTCTCCGGCGACCTCACGGCCTACGCGCTCGACAGCGAGTTCCGCGGCGCCCGTGAAGCCCTGGGCTCCCTCGCGGACGACCCGCGCCGCTGCACCATCATCCCCGGCAACCACGACGTCTACACGCCGGGCAGCCACCGGAAGGGCCGCTTCGCGCACCACTTCGGCCACCTGCTGGAGAGCGACCTGCCGGAGTACCGCCGCGAAGGCGCCTTCCCCTTCGTGCGCCTCGTGGGCACCGAGGCCGCCGTGGTGGGCCTGCTGTCCGCCCGCGTCCCCCTCTCTCCGGGCCTGTCCTACGGCACCATCGGCGATGCCCAGCTCGCGGGACTCGAGGCCCTGCTGAAGGACCCCCGGCTGGACGGGCGCGCCGTGTTCGTCGTCGTCCACCACGCCCCGCTGACCCGCAAGGGAGAGGCGGACCACTGGCACCACGGCCTGCGTGACGCCCAGGCCCTGCTGCGCCTGCTCCCGGGTCCTCGCTACGCGGTGCTCCACGGCCACATCCACCACCGCTACCACCACCCCGCCACCACCGAGCGCCCCCACATCTTCGGCGCCGGGTCCTCCACCGAGGCCGGCAACGAGGGTTACTGGCTCATCGAGGTGGCCGGGGGCCAGGTGGTCGGCGGCCAGCCCCAGACGCCAGCCCTGTGACAGCCAGCGCTCATGGCGGTAGAAAGCGCTCATGACGCATCCTGCTCACGCACCGCCGTCCACGGATTTGAGCCTGGAAGAGTACAAGGCCCTGCGCGCCCTTCAGCGCGCCGTGGATGACCTGCTGGAAGAGAGCCTCCGCGAGCGAGAGAACCTCGCCCAGTCCTTCCGCCGCTGCTTCCCGTCCATCCTCGCCCTCACCGGCGCCCGCGCCGTGGCGCTGACCACGCGCGACGAGGACCTGCGCGTGCAGACCTGGACCGAGGGCGACTGGGGCGAGGACTTCCCCGGCCCCCTGCTCGAAGGCGCCTCCGGGGCCCGACGCCTGGGAGGCGGCACGCTCGTCACCCAGCCGCTCGACGTCGCCGGAGACCGCGTGGGCTCCTTCGGGCTGCTCTTCGCGGGGGACCACACGTCACCGGACGCCTCCGCGCGGGCCCTGCGCGTGCTGGACACCATCGCCGAGCAGCTCGACACGGTGCTGTGCATGGTCCACACCGCGTCGGAGAAGCACCAGCTCATCATCCAGTGCAATGCCCACCTGGCCAACCCCGTGTTCGAGGTGGGCATGGACCAGGCCGTGCTGACGCTGGCCCAGCGCGTGCGCCTGCCGACCTTCCTCCTGCTGTACCGCGACGCCGTGCGCACCCAGGTGCTGCACTACCGCATGTACCGCCACGGCCACCTGGAGTTCGAGAGCGGAGAGCAGCCCAGCCCGGAGTTGGAGAAGGCCCTGCGCCAGTACGGCCACCGGCTCCTCGCCACCGAAGGCTCCGCGCTGCACCAACTGCTCCCCGGCCGCACCACGGAGGCGGTGCTCATCTCCGGCGCCGCCACCAGCGAGCCCCTGGGCAAAATCGCGGTCTCCTGCGACGAGGGCTTCTCCGCCTACGCCATGGACCTCATCCGCGTCCTGGCCTCCACGCTCAGCCAGCGCCTGCTCGACTACAACCGTGAGCGCATCCACCTGTCGCAGTTCTTCCCCAACGCCATCATCGACGCGCTGCTGCAGGACCCCAACTACGCCCAGCACCTGCGTGCGCAGGACCAGGAAGTCGGCATCCTCTTCGCGGACATCAACGGCTTCACCCGCATCTGCGAGCACGGCTTCGACAGCCCGCGCAGCATCGCCCGCTTCGTGGACGAGTGGAGCGCGCGCGCCGTGGACAGCATCTGGGAGCACGGCGGCGTGTTCGACAAGATGGTCGGCGACTGCGTCATCGGCCTCTTCGGTCCGCCCTTCTTCAAGTCCAGCCGCGTGGAGCGCGCGCAGGCCACCGTGCGCGCCGCGTGTGACATCCAGGCGCTCACCGCCGCGCTGGGCGCTCGCGAAGAGGTGGTTGCGCTGTGCGAGCGCGTGAAGCTGCCCGGCCTGGGCGTGGCCGTGGGCGTCAACCTGGCGAATGCCAACTGTGGCCTCTTCGGCCCCAACCGGCAGTACACCGCCTTCTCCAGTGGGATGAACCAGGCCGCGCGACTCCAGTCGCTGGCGGGCTTCCGGGAGACGCTGGTGATGGCGAGCGCGCGGGAGGCGTTGGTGGACTCGCGAGAGCCGTTCGTCCAGCGCCTGCGCTTCGGCGCGCTCACGGAGACGCCGGTGAAGAACGTGGCGCAGCCCTTGCGCCACTACCGCATGGACCCGCTCACGCCGTGAGGTGCGAGGCCGCGTAGCGCCGGGAGAAGTGGATCCACCGGCGCTCGTCCACCTCCACCTGCCACTCGGAGTTGGGCGTCAGCGGCAGCCGCTGCTTGAGGAAGCTCTCCAGGTGGTCCGCGGCCTTCACCGGCGTGAGGCCCGGCGCGCGGAACGCGATGTGGAGTGACACTTCCAGCCCGTCGGAGACGTCAACGGATGCGCAGATGCGCAACGCGCCCACGCGCCGCTGATAGAGCGTGTTCTGCCCGGGCCAGACGGCGGGTTCCGAATCCCGACGTACGGCCGCGAGCCAGTTGGACGGCTGGAGGATGAAGTCGAGCAGGTCGCTGCTCGCTTCTTCCGTCGTTGCGTGCTCCTGGATGGAAAGCATCGCCCACCTCCCCTGGGAAGCCGATGGAAAGAATGTGCCCACGGCCATGGAGCGTGCAAGAGGCCCCCCGCGGAAACCTCGCGGGTGTCATCCAGCGACACAAGCATGCGAAATCAGGTGTGGGGTCGGGACCGCGGTCGTCGACGGCGCACGTTAACGAGGGCGGCTGACATGCGCGCGCCCAACCCGTCCGCCGCTCACGGGCTGGTGGGAAGTGAACGGCGGGAACGTCGCTCCACGGCGGACTTGAGCTGACCACAGCCCGCGTCGATGTCGATGCCCCGGCGTTGACGCACGGTGCTGGGGACACCGTGCGACATCAGCACGTCCTGGAAGGCGCGCACCGATGCGGGCTGGCTCGGGTCTCCGTCGTAGCCCACCGTCGGGTTGAGGGGGATGACGTTGACGTGCGCGTCCATGCCGCCCAACAGCGCGCCCAGCGTGTGCGCATGCTCCGACGTGTCGTTGCGTCCGGCGATGAGCGTCCACTCGAAGAAGATGCGGCGCTTGCGTCGGGCGATGTAGTAGCGGCACGCGTCCATCAGCTCAGCCAGCGGCCAGCGACGTCCGGCGGGCACCAGCGCGGCGCGCTCCGCGTCGGTGGCGCCATGGAGGCTGACGGCGAGCTGCACGGGCCGGTCCTCGTCCGCGAGCCGGCGGATGCCGGGCACCACGCCCACCGTGCTCAGCGTGATGAAGCGCGGCCCCATCGCCAGGCCCAGCGGGTCCACCAGGACATCCACCGCGGCCAGGGTGTTGTCGTAGTTGTGCAGCGGCTCGCCCATGCCCATGAGGACGACGTTGCGCAGCGACTCGCCGGTTTCGCGGAGGATGCGTTGCACGTGGAGGATTTGCCCCACGATTTCGCCGGGCGTGAGGTGGCGCGAAAGACCCATCTGTCCCGTGGCGCAGAAGACACAGCCCATGGCGCACCCCGCCTGGGTGCTGATGCACACCGTCGCACGTCCCTTGAAACGCATGAGGACGGTTTCAATCGTCTGGCCGTCCTCCAGGCGCAGCAGGAGCTTGTGGGTGTGGCCGTCGGAGCTGAAGGCCTCGTGGTGCGTGGCCAGGTGGCTCAACCGGGTGCGCTCACGCAGGGTGTCGCGCAAGTCGGAGCGCAGACCCTCCACCTCGTCGAGCGCGCGCACCTGCTGGCGGTACAGCCCGGTCCACAAGACGTCGCGGTGGTGGGGCCGGAAGCCCCAGTCGGACAACAGCGCGCCCAGCGCGGGCCGCGTCAAGTCGTAGAGGTTGGTGGGCGTGTCGGACGGCATGGCCAGGGCTCCAGATAACACACCCGGGCCGGTGTCACCCGGGGCGAGGGCCACGGCGGGACTCCCACCCGGTATGCATGGCGTACGGCCCGGCAAGCCCCCGGTGGGAGCTGACGGTGCGGGCGACCGTGCACACCTTCTCCGGCCATGGGGCTCGCGATTGAGCAGGAGGAATTTCTTCCGGAGGACTACGCCCGGTTCTCGCAGCGGCTCGCGGAGAACCTGGAGGCGCTGCGCGCGCTCCTGGCGCGGCCGGGCTTCGGAGAAGGACCGACGACGATTGGGGCGGAGCTGGAGCTGTTCCTCGTCGACTCGATGGGCTTTCCGTTGCCGGTGAACCAGCGGGTGCTGGCGAACACGGAGGACCCGCGCGTGACGTTGGAGGTGGACCGCTTCAACCTGGAGGTGAACCTGCGCCCGGGTCCGCTGGCGGGGCGGCCCTTCACCGCGCTCCAGGCGGAGTTCGAGGACTCGTTGCGAGAGGTGCGGCGCGCGGCGGCGACGCAGGGCGCGCGGGTGGCGGCCATCGGCATCCTGCCCACGCTGCGGGTGGCGGACCTGGGCCCCCACGCGCTCACCGCGCAGACGCGCTACCACGCGTTGAATGCGGCCATCCGTCAACGGCGCACGGCCCCCTTCCAGGTGGCCATCAACGGGGAAGAGGAGGCGCTGAAGCTCGCGTGGGAAGACGTGACGCTGGAGGGGGCGAACACGTCGCTCCAGTTTCATCTGCGCGTGGCGCCGAAGGACTTCGCGCGCCTCTACAACGCCGCGCAGCTCGCCACCGCGCCCGTGCTGGCCGTCTCCGGGAACTCGCCGCTGTTCCTGGGGCGCAAGCTCTGGGACGAGACGCGGGTGGCGCTGTTCCGTCAGGCGATGGATGACCGGGGCGAGCCGGGCGAGGGCGGCTTCCAACCCCATGCGCGCGTGACGTTCGGCCACGGGTGGGCCCGCGAGGGTGCGTACGAGCTGTTCGCGGAGGCGGTGGCGCTGCACCCGCCGCTGTTGCCGGTGGTGGGCACGGAGTCCGCGCTGGAGCGCGTGGCGGAGGGTGGCGTGCCTGGGTTGGAGGAGCTGCGCCTGCATCAGGGCACCGTGTGGTCCTGGAATCGCGCCGTCTATGACCCGAAGGACGAAGGCCACCTGCGCATCGAGCTGCGCGCGTTGCCCGCGGGCCCCACCGTCGTGGACATGGCGGCCAACGGCGCCTTCCTGTTGGGGCTGACGCTCGGGCTGGCCGAGCGAATGGACGCGCTCCTGCCGGCGCTGCCCTTCGCGCATGCGGCCGGGAACTTCATCCGCGCATCGCGACGGGGACTGGACGCGGAGCTGCTGTGGCCGGGCGAGTCCGCGCCGAGCCCGCGCGTCGTGCCCGTGGTGGATCTGCTGCGCCAGCTCATCCCGGTGGCGCGGCGAGGGCTCCTGTCGGCGGGAGTGGAGGCCGACGAGGTGGACCGGATGCTGGGCATCATCGCCCGGCGCGTGGAGCTGCGGTGCACGGGCGCGCGCTGGCAGCGACAGATGTTGACCCGCCTGGAGGCGCAGATGCCTCGCCAGGATGCGCTGGCGGCGATGCTGGAGCGATACATGGAACACGCTGCTTCAGGGCTGCCCGTGCACGAGTGGCCCGCGGAGTGAGGGTTGGCGGGTGAGACCCGCCGGGCGGGCGTCCGGAGGGTTGTGCGTTGCGAGGAGGCTGGTCTCGGGTTGAATATCAGCCCGCCCGGCGCGTCAGCGGCCGAGCACCCCGCCTCCGCGCTCATGCTCCGACTCCTCCCGTCGCTGTTGCTGCTCGTCGTCTTCGGTAGTGCCTGCTCCACCCTGCGCGGTCGCGCCGACGAGCTGGCTCGCAACGGCCAGTTCGTCGAGGCCGCCGCCATCTACGACGAACTGGTCACCAAAAGCCCCTTCGAGAAGGACCTCGTCAACGAGCGCGACGGCCTGCGCGGCAAGGCGCTGGGACAGCTGCTGGGCAACGCCCGGCGCTATCGGCTGGAGGGCATCGACGAGAAGGCCGAGGACGACCTCCTGCGCTTCCTGGACCGTCGCGCGCAGTGGAACTCCAAGCTGAACGGCGGTCTGGAGAGCTCGCTGCTGGAGGAGATGGAGGGCACGCACAAGCACCTGCGCCTCGCCATCAGCACGCCCGCGAAACAGGGGCTCGCGCTGAGCGCGGAGGAGACGCTCGCGCGCAAGCGCCCGCTGCTCGCGCACAAGGAGATGGTCGTCATCCATCGCGAGATGGAGTCCGTGGTGCTCCAGAGCGGCAAGGAGGGCTGCCAGAGACTGCGAGACGTGCCCTCGGAGGACGCGCCCCACTGGCGCGAACTGGTGTCGCGCTACTGCCGTCACTGGCGCGAGTTCGCCCCCGAGCCGCCCCCGGCCCCCGAGCTCACCGCGTCACCGACGTGGACGGGCCATGTGCAGGGCCTGGACGCCGCGCGCATGGACCTTCTGCGCACCCGGCTCACGCACGCCTTCGAGGCCTCGCCCTGGTTCTCTCCCGCCGCGCGCTCCCACCCGGAGCTGTCGCTCGCCGGCCGCTTCGCCACGCTCCGCGACAGCCGCTCCGTCGAGCTGACCGCCCCCTACTACGAGAAGGTCCCCTACACCGACCACGAGGAGCGCAAGGAGACGATTGAGGAGCCCTACGACACGGAGGAGGAGTACACGGACAAGGACGGCAAGAAGCAGACGCGCAAGGTGACCAAGGTGCGCACGTACACACGCGACTTCACCGTCGAAGTGACGCGCTACAGGGACGTAGCTCGCACCTTCGAGTTTCACGCGCTGCGTCTCTCGGTGGAACACCAGCTCACCTTGTCATCCACGGGCGTACTGGATGTCCGGCGTGGGCCGATGTCGGCGGTACTCCAGGACCACCTCTCCGAGTCCGCCTACGAGCACGACGTCTCCTTCGGCCCCGGCGACGTGTCCCCCAGCCGCGCGAACTTCACCTCGCCCGAGTCCTGGCTCGAAGCACGCGTGGAACAGATGAGCGCGCGCTTCGCCCAGTCACTCCAGGACCACTGGCGCGAGTCCTACTGCACCACGCCCGCACGCACATTGGATGAGGCCGCCCGCTGTGCGCGTGCCGGCCTCGCGCTCCCTACTCCGGCATACCAGGTTCTTTCCGAAGTCCTCGGGGACGACGCAGCGCGTGTGCCGTCCTTGTTCGTGACGCGGTGACGCGGTGCAGGAGCGGCGCGTCATGTACTCAGCGGGTCAATCGCGACTGAGTTGAGACCGGGTGGATTGTTCCCGCCTTCTGACGTGAAATACCCGTGAGTGCGGGTCAGACTGGTTTGTCACTATTCGTACTCAGCAGCGGAAATTTCACACAGAGGACCGTATGCATCCGAATGAAAGCCGAAGCCTCGCTCGTCGTAGGACGCTCGTGATGTGGATGGCTTCTTCCCTGGCGCTGGCCGCGTGCGGAGCCCCGGAGCTGGAGGAGGCCGCTTCCCCGCAGGACGCTGTCGTCGTGCAGCAGTCCGGCGCCCTGGAGACGGAAGAGCTCGTCGCGGATCGCCGCATCATCGTCTACCTCACCGGCAGCCAGTCGCTGTACTCGGTGCAGGATGGCAAGGCGACGCTGGTGGCCAAGCGCAGCGGCGCGCCGTCGGTGTCTCCGGATGGCCGCGAGGTCGTCTACGCGAAGCTGCCGGACTCGTGGGACGTGGGTGACGCGGTGACGCGCACCGAGCTGCACGTCTACAACGTGAAGAACGGCAAGGACGACCAGCTGACGTCGGGCCATGACGACCAGGACCCGTCGTGGACGCCGGACGGCAAGCGCATCCTGTTCCAGTCGAAGAAGCGCTCGGGGCTGACTTCGTTCTGGAGCGTGAAGGGCAACGGCAAGGACCTGGACCAGGTCACGAACGCGGGCTGCACCAAGGCCAATGACCCGGCCTTCGTACCCACGCCCGCGAGCAGCACCGGCGTGCAGTGGGCGCCGAATGAGCGCCGCATCATCGTCTACTTCACGTCCCAGACGAGCGACAGCGAAGTCCGCGTGATGAGCTTCAACCAGAACCTCGGTGTCGCGTCCGCCTACAGCCTGGGCAAGGGCACCCATCCCCGGTGGACCGAGCGTGGCACCGTCATCTTCACGCGCAAGGTGAACGGCCGCGACGTCCAGGTCGAAGTGAGCGTGCAGTAGAGTTTCAAGGCGCGGCGCGAGCTGGGCGCGTCGCGGGCAGGGCTGACTCCGCTGGGGAGTCAGGCAGTCGGCTTCGATGAGGTTGAATGGCCGCGCGCGGGGAGGAGGGGCAACGGAGGCCCTCGCTCGCCGCGGCAAACCTCACTCGGGGGCTTCTTCAGCCCTCGTCCTCGGCGCCTCGACGCAACCCCAGCATCTTGCGCAGCTCCCGTGCGGACTGGCGGCTGATCTCCACCGCGTGTCCCCGAGCCGTGCGCGCCAGGTACCCACCCGTCTCCAATGGCTCCAGCCGCGCGACATGGCGCAGGTTGAGCAGCGCCCTGCGGTGCACGCGGTGGAACAACTCCTCGGGCAGCTTCTCCGCCAGCTCGTTGAGGGTGAAGTCGGTGAGGAACTCGCCCTGCGTGGTGAACACCGTCACCAGCTCGTCGTCGAGCGATGCGTGGGAAATCGTCTCCGGGTCCACCAGGACGATGCCCTGCCGCGTGGGGATGGGCAGCCGTGGCAGCGCGCGCGGTGGCGGCGCGGCCTTCTCCGGAGACGGTGTGGTGTCGCGCGGGCGGGCATCGGCCTCCAGTCGCGCGCGGGTGCGCTCCAGGGCCTTCTGCAGTCGCGCGGGCTCCACGGGCTTGAGCACGTAGTCCACGGCGCCGTGCTCGAAGGCCTCCACGGCGTGCTCGGCGTGCGCGGTACACAGCACCACGCGCGGGCGTCCCTCGGGCAGGAGGGCCAGCGCGTCCAGTCCGCTGAGGCCGGGCATGTGGATGTCCAGCAGCACCACGTCCACGCCGCCCGCGCGCACCGCGGCGAGCACGGCCTCTCCATCCGCCGCCTCGCCGCACACCTCCACGTCGGGCAGGGCGCCCAAGAGGCGCGACAGCCGCTTGCGGGCGAGCAGCTCGTCATCCGCGATGAGGACTCGCAGTGGTGGGCTCATGTGACGACTCCATGCAGGGGGCCCGAGCGGGGCAGGGTGACGGTGACGCGGGTGCGGCCTTTTTCACTGCTCAACGCCAGGTGCGCACGGTCGCCATAGGCGAGGGCCAGGCGGCGCTCCACGGTGGGCAGGCCCGCGCTGCCTTCGCGAGGGCCCTTGGACGCTCCGGGGTTCTCAATCGCCACCTCCACGTCCTGCTCGTGGACGCGGACGCCCAGCGAGAGCAGGCCCCGGTGGCCCGCGGCCGGGCCGTGCTTCACCGCGTTCTCCGCCAGCGGCAGCAGCACGAGCGGCGGCACCTGCACGTTCTCCGCGCCCGTGGACACGTCCAGCGTGAGCTGGAACAGCTCCGGGTCTCTCAGGAGGTGCAGGTCGAAGAGGGTGCGCATCAGCGCCAGCTCTTCCGACAGGGGCCACGTGGCCTTGCGCACGCCGGCGAGCACCGAGCGCAGCATGGTGGACAGCCGCAGCACGGCGGCCTCGGCCACGGCGCCGTCCTCGCGGCACCACTCGGCGATGGCGTTGAGCGTGTTGAAGAGGAAGTGCGGGTCCAGGTGGCTGCGCAGCGCGAGCAGTTGCGCCTGCTCCGCCTCCAGCGCGAAGCGGGCCGCTCGGGCGCGCTCCTTCGCGAGTGACTCCTCGAAGCCGATGTCCCGCCCCAGCCCCCAGCCGCCCACCAGGAACAGCGCGTTGCACACGATGAGGTTGGTGGGCTGCGTCAGGAAGGTGGGCCCCATGCCCAGGAGCTTCGGCAGCACGAAGCCGGAGGTGAGCACCACGCCGCTGCCCACGGTGCCGTACATCAGCACGCGCACTCCGCCGTGGCTCAAGTCCAGGCCGCCCGGGAAGAGGATGCGGTAGGAGACGGGGGCCACGCCCACGAAGAGCAGGCACATCAGCACGCCCAGGTGGGGCGCGAGCGGCTCGTGGCTGAAACTCGTCTGCGCGGCGACCAGGGGCGCGGACACCAGGAGGATGGGCACGAGCCTGCGGGGCTCCGCGAGGGCCCGCAGCGTGGCGCGGACGATGGACCCTTCAGGCTTCTCCGACATGCTCCAGAGGGAGCCTACACCCTTGGACCGCTCACTGCGCGGGCTGCTCCTCCACCTCCAACTCGAAGGCATCGACGAGGATGCTGCCCGCCAGGACGACGGGAAAGAGGAGGATGGCCGCGAGGACGAGGAGGGGCATGGGCAGGGTGAGCATTGCGGGCTCCGGAGTCTGGGCAGCATGCCTGCCCAGTCTGACGTGGCCTCGGGCTCGCGCTGTCCGCTCCACCCTGGACGGTCGTTTCCCCGACTCGAGCAGTCGCCCTCAGGGCCCCGCCGCCACGAGTGCGTCCGCGAGCTGGAGCCCGTTGCGGATGCAGTCGTTGAGCCCCACGCCCTTGTAGGCGTTGCCCGTCAGGTGCAGCCCGGGCCAGCGGGCGAGCCCCTGGTCCACGGCGGCCATCCGCTCCAGGTGTCCCACCGTGTACTGGGGGATGCCCCGGGGCCAGCGGTACACCTGCGTGAGCGACGGCTTCGCGGTGACACCCGCGAGCGCCTCCAGCTCCTCGCGCGCCAGGGCCACCAGCGCGGGCTCGTCCAGGCCCACCAGGTCCGGCCGCTTCGCGCCGCCCACCATGCAGGTGTACAGCACGCGGCCCGCCTCCACGCGGAAGGGGAACACGGTGGAGGCGTGGATGGCGCCGAGCAGCCGCCGCCCCTCGGTCGGAGGAACGAGGAAGCCGAAGCCGTCCGGCGCGGGCGTCGTCGCCGCATCGAAGCCCAGGTGCACCACGGCAATCGGCGCGTACTCGATGCCGCCCACGCGCGCCGCCAGCTCCACGTCCAGCGGCTGCAACAACCCCTTCGTCACGTATGCGGGCGCCGCGAGCACCACCTGGCTCGCGTCCAGCTCCGCGCGCCGTCCCTGCTCACTCACCGCCAGCCGCCAGCCGCCGTCCACGCGCGTCAGCCCCTCCACCGTGGCGCCCACGCGAACCGCGTCCCCTAGAGAGGCACCCAGCGTGTCGATGAGCGTCCCCAGGCCGCCCTCGAACGTGCTCAGCGCGCCGCTCAACTTCGGCGTCGAGCCCGGGGGCAGGGCCTTGCGCTGGGCGCGCCGCGCTCGAATGGCGCCAAGGATGAGGCTGCGGTGCTCCCGCTCCAGCTTCACCAACTGGGGGAAGGTGGCGCCCACGCTCAGCCGCTCCACGTCTCCGGCGAAGATGCCCGTCTGCACCGCGTCCAGCAGCACCCGCGTCGCCGTGCGGCCCAGGTGCCTGCGGCCGAAGTCCGCCAGGGACTCGTCCACGCCCGCCGCCGCGCGACCGCTGAACAGCTCTCCGATGACACGCAGCTTCGCGCCTGGCGGGAGGATGTCCGAGCCGAGGAACGCGGGCGGGGAGGCGGGCACGGAGCGCAGCCGGCCCCGCGTATAGACATACCGTCGCTTCGCCGCGGGGTCCGCCACTCGAATCCTGTCTTCCAGGTTCAGCGCGGATGCCAGTTCTCGCGTGGCGGGCTCACGGTCCAGGAAGCTGTTGGGGCCTGTCTCCAGGAGGAAGCCTTGTTGCGCACGGGTACTCACCGCCCCGCCGAGCCGGGAGGATGTCTCCAGGACAACGGCATCCCTACCGCGTGAGCGCAATCTCCAGGCGACGACCAGACCTGAAATCCCACCTCCTACGACGGCGACAGTCATCGGTTGTCCCTCCTGAATCAAATTTTCCGGTGACCAGCGTGCACTCAGTAACCGTCGACGTTGCGTGTTTTGCCAAGGACAAGCATTCGGCGCGTTAATGCAGGGTATGCGCTACGTCATCACCGGAGCGAGCAGGGGCATTGGTTTCGAGTTCGTCCACCAGCTCCTCGAGCGCGGCGACATCGTCGACGCCGGGGTGCGCACCGAGGAGGGACTTCAGCGGCTGGAGCCTTTGAAGCATGGCAGTGCGGGGCGACTGCGCATCCACGCGCTCGACGTGGCGGAGGAGAAGAGCGTCAGGGCCTTCGCCTCGGCGGTGAGTGGAGAGCCGGTGGACGTGCTCATCAACAACGCGGGAGTCCCGGGGCTGTGGTGCGCCCTGACGGATGTGGACTACGCGGACGCGGTGCGCACGTTCGCCGTCAACGCGCTGGGCCCGCTGCGGGTGACGAGCGCGCTGTTGCCCGCACTGCTTCGCGGGGTCGCTCGAAAGGTGGCGCACGTCACCTCGCGCATGGGCTCGCTGGCCGCGAACAACGAGGGCGGCGCGTATGCCTATCGGATGTCCAAGGTCGCGCTGAACATGGGCGTGCGCAACCTGTCCAATGACTTGCGTGGCCAGGGCATCGTCTCCGTGTTGCTCCACCCGGGTTGGGTGCAGACGGACATGGGCGGGCCGGACGCGCCGCTGCCACCGGGCGACTCGGTGCGCGGCATGCTCAACATCATCGACGGGCTGCGCGCGGAGCACAGTGGTCGCTTCTTCGACTACCAGGGCGAAGAGGTGCCCTGGTAGCGGCGCGCGGGACGCGTCACGGATACAGCATCTGCGCCTGCCAACCATCCGGCCCGCGCAGATACAGGTGTCGGTCGTGCAGGCGGCTGGTGCGCGAGTGCCAGAACTCGATGCGGTCCGGCACCACGCGGAAGCCGGACCAGTGCGGAGGCCGGGGCACGTCGCCCCCGGCGTAGCGCTGTTCGACTTCCTCCACGCGCGTCTCCAACTCGTCGCGCGAGCCCAGGCGCTGGCTCTGGAGGCTGGCCCACGCGCCCACCTGGCTGCCGCGCGCGCGGCTCTTGAAGTACGCGTCCGCCTCCTCGTCGGAGACGACCTCCACGCGGCCCTCCACGCGGACCTGCTCCTCCAGCGGCTGCCAGTAGAAGCACAGCGCGGCGAAGGGATGGGCGAGCAGCTCGCGGCCCTTGCGGCTCTCGTGGTTGGTGAAGAACACGAAGCCGCGCGAATCGAAGTCCTTGAGCAGCACGACGCGCGCGCTGGGGCGACCGTCGGGGCCCACGGTGGCCACCACCACCGCGTTGGGGTCCACCGGGATGGCCTTCTTGGCGCGCTCGAAGAGGTCCGAGAACCGCTGGATGGGGTCGGGAGGTATCAGCACGGGCGCAACATAAGGGACAGGAAAAGGGCGCGCACGTTCGCGGTTGACTCATCCCGTGCAACCGTCATCGTTGTCACATGAAGATTCTCTTCATCTCCTCGGAGGTGGCGCCGTTCTCCAAGACGGGTGGGC
>NZ_JABXEM010000244.1:0-17556 GCF_013372595.1 Myxococcus sp. AM011 | reverse complement strand
CTTCACGAGCGCCTCCCCCCCGCCACCCCAGGACCCGGGACAGCCGTGTAGCGGCCCGCGCACTTTCACCCGCGTCGCGCCGCGCGCCAGGAGCGCTTGCCCCCGGGCTGTCGGTGACTCGACGCGCTGGCGCCCAATCCCTCACTGCGCGACGGTGCGCCCGTCTCGCGGGGCAGGCACTTGCGTGCGGGCTTGTGTCCACCACCGTGCAGCACGTTGCACTCGGGCCCATCCACGGTCATTGCTTCACGGCACCGCGCGCGCCTAGCTTGAAGGGGTTTCCTCCAAAGGGGGCCCCATGCCTGCGTACCGTGACGTGCTCGCCAGGATTCCCGAACCTGACGCCGAGGCCGGGAGGCAGTGTCAGGGCCTGCTGGACATGAAGACGAAGCCGCAGGGCAGCCTGGGCCGCCTGGAGGAGCTGGCGTGTCAGTGGGCCACGCTGCGGGGTGAGCCCGCGCCCGCGATGCCTCGCAAGGGGCTGGTGGTGATGGCGGCGGACCACGGCGTGACGGAGGAAGGCGTGAGCGCCTACCCCGCCGAAGTCACGGCGCAGATGGTGGCCAACTTCGCCCGGGGCGGCGCGGCCATCAACGTGCTCGCCAGGCAGCACGGCGTGCGCGTGGAGGTCGTCGACATGGGCGTGCGCGTGCCGGTGGAAGGACTGGAGGGTGTGCGCGTGCACCGCCAGGGCCCGGGCACGGCGAACCTGGCCCGAGGGCCGGCCATGTCACGCAAGACGGCCGAGGAGGCCCTGAGCGTGGGCGCGCTGCTCGCGCTGGAGCTGGCGGACTCGGGCGTGACGCTGCTGGGCCTGGGAGACATGGGCATCGGCAACACCACCGCGTCGGCGGCGCTCACGTGCGTGCTCGCGGGCGTGTCACCGGACATGGCCACCGGGCGCGGTACGGGCGTAGACGACGCGGGCCTGTCGCGCAAGGTGGACGTGGTGCGGCGCGCGCTCGCGGTGAATCAGCCGGACGCGGCGGATCCGCTGGACGTGCTCGCCAAGGTGGGCGGCTTCGAAATCGCGGGCCTCGCTGGCGCGGCGCTGGGCGCGGCCTCCCGGCGGGTCCCCGTCATGCTGGATGGCTTCATCTCCTCCGTCGCCGGACTGGTGGCGGCCAGGCTGTGTCCCAAAGTCATGCCCTTCCTGCTCGCCAGTCACATGTCGCGCGAGGCGGGCCACCGCCGGGTGCTGGAGGCGCTGCGGCTGCGGCCCCTGCTCGACCTGGGCCTGCGACTGGGCGAGGGCACGGGCGCCGTGCTGGCGATGGGGCTGATGGACAGCAGCATGCATGTGCTGCACGAGATGGCGACGTTCGCCTCCGCGGGCGTGGCGGAGAAGACCCGGCGCTGAGGCTCGCTCCCACGGTCGAAACGTGGCAGGAGTCGCGCCGAGCCCCTCATGAAGCGACTCCTCGCCGGCATCGCCTTCCTCACCCGCATCCCCGTCCCCGGGGCCGCCACGTTCGACGCTGGCGACGTGGGCCGCGCGACGCTGTGCTTTCCGCTGGTGGGCGCGCTGCTCGCCGCGCTGCTCGTCGGCGTGCGCCTGGCGCTCTACCCGCTCTTGCCGTCGATGGTGACGGCGTACCTGCTGCTCGCCATCTACGCGCTGCTCACCGGCGCGCTGCACCTGGACGGGCTGGCGGACATGGCGGACGGCTTCGGCGGCGGGCGCACCAAGGAGGACGTGCTGCGCATCATGAGGGACCACGTCATCGGCGCGTATGGCGGGGTCGCCCTGCTGCTGACCGTGGGCCTCAAGGCGAGCGCGCTCGCGGCGCTGCTGGAGCGCGGACAGGCGGACGCGGCGCTGGTGGTGGCACTGGCGCTGGGGCGCTGGGGCTCGGTTCCGCAGGGGTGGCTCTTGCCGTATGCGCGGCGGAGCGGTGGCATCGGCATGGCCATCACCGATTATGTCGGCCGCGTCGAAGTGCTTGGGGCCACGGTGCTGGCGCTCGGCTTCGCCCTGGGGCTGATGGGCTGGAAGGGCGGCGTGGCCCTGGTGATGGTGGCGTGCGTGTCAGCGCTCCAGGGTCTCTGGTGCCGGAAGAAGATTGACGGCATCACCGGCGATACCATGGGCGCCAACACCGAGGTGTGCGAGGCGCTGGTGCTCGTGCTGGCGCTGGCGCTCGGCTGAGTCACCCGGGAAGGGACGGAAACGCGGCATGGACTGGCGAATGCCGAGCGGCGTGACGCGCATGATTCTGGTGCGGCACGGCAGGCCCTCCGAGGAGATGAAGGGCCGGTGTTATGGACGGCTCGACGTGGGCCTCGCGCCGGAGGGCCACGTCCAGGCGGAGCGGGCCGCGCGCCTGCTGGCCCAGGTGGAGCTCCAGGCCCTCTATTCGAGCCCCCGGCTCAGGGCGCTCGACACGGCGAGACGGCTGGCGGCGGACCGGGGCCTGGACATCCGCGTGGAGGAGGCCTTCCGCGAAATCGACTTCGGCCTCTTCGAGGGCCTCACCTACGAGGAGGCGGAGCGCCGCTTTCCGGACGTGTACGCGGAGTGGATGGAGCATCCGGCCCGGGTGCGGTTTCCGGAGGGAGAGACGTTCTCCGAGATGCGCGAGCGCGTGCGTGTCGGTGGGCGCATGCTGCGGGCTCGACATACCGGACAGTGCTTCGCCCTGGTGTCGCATGGCGGCGTCAACCGCACCCTCCTCGCCGAGTCACTGGGCATGGCGGACCAGCACCTGTTCCGACTGGACCAGGTCCACGCCTCCGTGAATGTCATCGACTTCTACGGCGACGAGCCGGTGGTGAAGCTGATGAACGCGGAGCCCTGACACGGCGGGCCAGACACTCACCCGGGCCCTCGGTTTGACTGGTTTCGGGCGCGAGGCGTACCCTTCACCGTTCACGGTTCGGTTCGTTTCTGTCTGGGATTGACCGTCCGACGCGCAGGGGGGCCTGTCGCATGGAGACCGACTCGCGAGGTGAAGCCCCCGCGCCGCCTGGCGTCCCCGGAGTCCGTGAGACGCAGCGCCTCAATCCCTTCTCACCCGAGTCACTGAGCAATCCCTACTCCATCTATGAGCAACTCCTCCAGCGTCCGGCGTGCTGGAATCCGGAGCTGCGGCTGTGGCTGTTCTCGCGCCACGCGGACTGCGTGGAGGTGCTCTCCCATCCGCGCTTCAGCCGGAACATCGCGAACGCTCGGAAGAGTCGTCCCGAGGAGTTCCCCGCGCCTCCGGAGGCGCTCGCGGCGCTGTCCGCCATGCACAGTCAGTGGTTCCTGCTGATGGACCCGCCGGACCACACGCGCCTGCGCGCCGTGACGAAGCGCGCGCTGGGCACGCGCATGAAGGAGCTGTCCCTGAACATCCACGCCACGGTGGAGGCCCTCCTCTTCCAGGCGCGTCAGCGGGGCGAGTTGGATATCATCGCGGACCTGGCCGCGCCGCTGGCCCGGACGACGCTGCGCTGGCTCGTGGGCGCCGACGACCTGGACTCGGACCTGTACCAACGGTGGGCGCTCGCGCTCGCCCGCTGTGGAGATGCCTCCACTCCGCTGGCCGTGCGAGAGGCCGCCAGCGCCGCCACGCGCGAGGTGAGTCAGTGCCTCCAGGCCTCCGTCACCCGGCGCAGGCAGTCGCGGCGCGGCGATGTCCTGGGCCTGCTGGTGGCCGCGCAAGAGGATGAGCAGGCGCTGAGCGAGGAGGAGCTGCTGCCTACCTGCATGCTCCTGCTCTTCGGTGGCTATGACACCTCCGTCAACCTCATCGGCAATGGGGTGCTGGCGCTGATGGAGCACCGCGCGCAGTGGGAGGCGCTGTGCGCTCAACCCTCGCGCATCAAGGGAACGGTGGAGGAGGTGCTGCGCTTCGACACGCCGTTGCAGCTCTGCTCGCGCATGGCCCAGGAGGACGTGGAGGTGGGCGGCACCACCGTGCGCGCGGGCGAGTGGGCCTGGGTGCTCTTGGGCGCGGCCAATCGCGACTCGAGGCGCTTCGAGCATCCCGACACGCTCGACATCCAACGCACGGACCTCCAGCACCTCGCCTTCGGCCACGGCATCCACCAGTGCGTCGGGGCGGCGCTCGCGCGCATGGAGGCCCAGGGCGCGCTGGGCATGCTGGCGAGAGACCTGCCTGGACTGCGACTGGTGCCCGGCGCGTGGAAGCGGCGCGACACCGCCGTGTTCCGGGGTCTCACCGCCCTGCCCTGCCAGGGCTGAGCGGCTCAGGACGACTTGCGCGCCACCAGATAGATGAGGAGCGGCGTGCCCAGGGCCGCCGTCACCAGGCCCACGGGAGTCTCCTTGCCCGGAAAGATGATGCGGGCCACCGCGTCGCAGAGCACGAGGAAGCTGGCGCCCACCACCACCGAACACGGCAGCAGCACGCGTCGACTCACGCCCAGCACCCGGCGGACGATGTGGGGGACGATGAGCTCCACGAAGGCGATGGGACCGCACCACGCGACACAGCCCGCCACGCCCAGCGCGCCCAGGCCGATGGAGGCCATGCGGACCGCGCGCACGTTGACGCCCTGCGATTCGGCGTGCTCCTCGCCGGAGATGAACACCTCCAGTGCGCGCGTGAGTGTCAGCAGGCCCACCACCGACACGGCGGCGATGGGCAGCAACATCACGATGTTCTGATAGCCCACCTGCGGAAGGTGGCCCATGGTCCACCGCATGGCCGTGAGCAGCTCGGCGGAGTCCGCGGAGAACTGCACGCCGGTGGAGATGGCGCCCGCCGCCATCGAGAAGGCGATGCCCGCGAGGACCAGGTCATTCATCCGCACGTTGCGCCCCGCCGCGATGGCGGCCACCAGCAGGCTGACCCCCAGCGCGCCCGCGAAGGCGGCGCCGGTGATGAGCGGCAGGCCCCACAGCGCGGTGCGCGCGCCCAGGACGATGGCCACCAACGCGCCCAGCGTGGCGCCGGCCGTGGTGCCAATGGTGCTCGGCGCGGCGAGCGGGTTGGAGAAGAGGGACTGGTACACCGCGCCCACCAGCGACAGCGTGCCCCCCACCACCAGCGCCATCAACGTCCGGGGGATGCGCAACTGCCAGAGGATGAAGTCGCGCGCGTCCGGCGGCATCGGCGGCCCGATGAAGGGCGCCACGGCGATCACGAGCGCGCACACCGCCAGCATCACCACCAGTCGCGTCCTCATTCCCCACGCTCCAGGGACATGCCCACGAAGACCCGGCGGTTCTCGACCTCGACGCCCCGCATCCGCACGGAGAACACCCGGCCCAGGTGCTCACCCAGGTCCGGGGCGTCGTAGTGCGACTCAAAGGCGACGCGGCCCTTCGACAAGCCCAGCACCCGAATCCGTCCCTCGGTGCCAGCGTGCATCGCATGGGCGAGCACGTTGATATCGTGGGTGATGCACAGCACACCCAGCCCCGAGCGCCACATCTGCCCCACGAGCGCGTACAGCTCCAACTGCTGGGCCGGGTCCAGGAAGTTGGCGGGCTCGTCCAGCAACACCAGGGGCGCTTCCTGTGCGAGCAGCGCCGCCACCGCGACGCGCTGCTGCTCTCCACCGGACAGCTCGGTGATGGGCCGTGAGGCGAGCGCCTCCGCCTGCACGCGGGCGAGCGCCACGAGCGCGGCTTCCTCCGAGCGACGGTGGGACTCCGTGAAGCGGTAGCGCGCGGCGGCCACGTGCTCCAGCGCGGTGATGGGCTCGGACACCTGGACGCGCTGGGGCAGCCACGCGAGGAACGCGGCGCGCTCCCGGGGCGAGAGGGCTCCCACGTCGCGTCCATTCAAGGTGACGCGGCCCGCGTCGGGGCGCTGAAGGCCGAGCGCCACGCGCATCAGCGTCGTCTTGCCCGCGCCATTGGGCCCCACCACGGCGACGAAGTCTCCCGGGGCCACGCGGAGGGACACGTCCTCCAGCAACGCCCGCTCGCCCTTGCGCACCGTCGCCCCAGAGACCTCCAGAAGAGACGTCATGGGGTCTTCGCGTCGAAGCGCAACGCGGCCTGGAGCTGCTCCACCACGTCCAGGATGCGAGGGCCGGTGGACTGCACGCCCGGGCCCGCGACCAGCTTCACGCGTCCCTGCTTCACCGCGCGCAGCACCGTCAGTTGCTTCCACGGGGCGAGCTGCCGCGCCTCCTCTTCCGGTGTCAGGCGCGGGCCCTCCACCAGCACCAGGACGATGTCCGGGTCCAACGTCATGAGCTGCTCGACGGAGACGTTGGGCGGGCCCGCGGGGTCTTCGGCGACGGCGTTGCGCGCTCCGGCGGCCTCCAGGGCCGCGCCATGGAGCGAGCCCTTGCGGATGTACCAGATGCTGGTGAGCGCGGCCTCCGGGTCTCCAATCACCAACAGCACGCGGGGCGCATCTGGCGGAGGCTTCCGCTTCAGCGTCGTCGCCACCTTCTGGGCCAGCTTCGTGGCGGCGTCCTCACGCCCCGTCTGGCGGCCCAGCTCGCGAATCCCGTTCGCCACGTCGTCGACGGAGAGCCAGGGCAGCACCTTCACGGGGGCGAGCGCGGACAGCGAGCCCGCGGGGGCCTGCTTCACCTGTTCATCGATGATGAGCGTGGGCTTGAGGCGGGCGATGGCCTCGTAGTTGGGCGACAGCGTGGAGCCCACCTTGGGCACGGATGCCGCCTCGGGGGGCCAGGAGGCCCAGTCAGAGAGGCCGACCACCTGCTCTCCCGCACCCAGCGCGAAGAGCGTCTCCGTGATGCCGGGCGACAGCGAGACGATTCGCCGCGTGCCCGCCTCCGGGGCCGGCGCCGAGCGCTGACAGCCCGCGAGGAGCGTGAAGGCGAGGACAAGCAGGGAGAAGGAGCGCGCGACGGACATGAGCGGCGAGGAGCCCGTGAAAGGTTGGCAACGTTTTGCACCATATAGTGCACGCGCGCCAGGAGGCCCACCATGCCGAAGCAACCCCACCTCATGATTCAAGGCACGGGTTCTCACGTGGGGAAGACCACGCTCGTCGCCGGCCTGTGCCGCCTGTACGCGAACAAGGGACTCCGCGTAGCCCCCTTCAAGTCGCAGAACATGTCCCTCAACTCCTTCGTCACGGAGGAGAACGAGGAAATCGCCCGAGCCACGGCGGTGCAGTCCTTCGCGGCGAGGCAGCGGCCCATCGTCCACATGAACCCGCTGCTGCTCAAGCCCAAGTCGGACAGCGTCAGCCAGCTCATCATCCACGGCCGACCGCACCAGGACGTCGACGCGCGCGAGTACTTCCTCTCGGACACGCACCGCGCGCTCAAGCTGTCCGCCATCCAGGAGTCCATCGACCACCTGACGCGCCACTACGACCTGGTCATCGCGGAGGGCGCGGGGAGCTGCGCGGAGCCCAACCTGCGCCCGTTCGACGTGGTGAACATGGAGGTGGCGCACCGGTTGGATGCGCGGGTGTACCTGGCGGTGGACATCGACAAGGGCGGCATCGCGGCGGAGCTGCTCGGCACGCTGCGGGTGCTGGAGCTGGTGGCGCCGGAGGACTGCGAGCGAATCGCCGGCTTCATCATCAACAAGTTCCGAGGAGACCGGCAGGTGCTCCAGCCCGCGGTGGACTTCATCGAGCACCACGCGAAGCGGCCTGTCGTCGGAGTGATTCCCTATCTGTCGCTGGCGCTGGAGGAGGAGGACCGCGTCCAGCCTCGGATGCAGGGCGCGCCGGAAATCGACGTGGCGGTGGTGTACCTGCCGCACATCTCCAACAGCACGGACTTCGACTACCTCCAGGAGGAGCCCCATGTGCGCGTCCGGTTCGTGCGCTCGGTGGACCAGCTCGGCGCGCCGGACGCCATCATCCTTCCCGGCACCAAGAACACCGTGGGGGATTTGCATCACCTGCGGCGCATCGGCTTCGAGCGGGCGCTCCAGGAATTGAGCGCCACCACGCCCATCGTCGGCATCTGCGGGGGCTTCCAGATGCTGGGGCGGGCGTTGCTGGACGAGGGGCGCCGCGAGTCCGAGCACGGGAGCACCACGGGCCTGGGGTTGTTGGATATCGACGTGGAATTCCTACCCGGGAAGACGGTCTTCAATCGTCACTACACGCCCACGTCTGACAATCCCTTCGCGAGTGCGGGCGCGGTGTCAGGGTATGAAATCCACTCCGGACTCGTCAGGTATGCGAGTGCGAGGCCGCTCTACGCCCATGCGGGCGGAGTCGACGGCGCCGTGCATGAGCGACTGCCCATCTTCGGCACGTTCATCCATGACCTGTTCAAGAATCCCCGACTCAGCAGGTCGTTCATCGACTCATTGCGCCAGCGCAAGGGATTGCCAGTCCTGACAGCGCCCCTGTGCAACCATGACACCCGTCGTGAGGAGAGTTACAATCGCCTGGCATCCGCCCTGGCCGAGCACATGACAACGTTTGCCTGACTCCAGCACCTTCAGGCCACGGCCCGTGGCTCCGTCACATCCACCGCTCGTACTCCCGTGTCCTCCCCCATGGCCAAGACGTCGACGGCCCGCTCGCTGGCCAGGATGATGGCGGGATTCGAGGAGAGTCTGCACACGTCGACGGCCGACAACGCATTCGTGTCCAACCACCACGCATCGGGCCACAGGTCCTCCACGCTCCCGCAGATGGCGCAGCTCGGCCCCCGCCGCGACGCGCAGTCCGCCGCGAGCTTCTCCTGCGGCAGCAACTGGAGTTCGTAGAGTCCTTCAGGGTCCTTGAGTCCCTTGAAGTCGACTCGAACGGGAACGGCCCCGCTGAGCCTCGCTTCCTCCATCGCCTGGAGCACGGGACGGGCCACGAGGAGCGTCCAGGGGTCTTGCATCACCACAGGAGGGAACACTCCTCGCGCACGCCCCCGGAGCGGTCCGAAACAGGAGCCCGGCCCCAATACAGCACCCGCTGGAAGAAGCGGCAGGACACCTTCACGGAGCCGGAGATGTTCCTCCCACGGCTCGGGCCTTGCCTCGCGATACTCCCGCTCGTTCTGGAGTTCCGAGAGGCGCACACTCGAGTAGATCAGTGCCACGTCCCTCAGTACCTGAACTGGCCGCACTCCAACATTCGTAACCGACCAACGGGTGGCGTCCGCCGGATGCACCCTTCCGCTCGCGCCGCAGGGTAGCCGCGCACGGAGGTCCTGGTCACCAAGGCCTGGGTGGGTTCAGGAGGAGTCAGGCGCGGAGGCGGAGGACGGTTGCCAGCGGTGAGGCAACAACTCGTCCAGGCGTGACGCGGGGTGGCTCCCAGGCGCATCAGCACGTCGGCGAGGTACGCCTCGGGATTGACGCCGTTCGCCTCGCACGTGGCGACCAGGGAGCTCAGGCCCGCCAGATTCCGACCTGCCTCGTCGTTGCCGACGAAAAGATAGTTCTTCCTGCCCAGGGCCATGGCGCGCAGCGCCCGCTCCGCGGAGTTGTTGTCGAGGGGCAGCGAGGCGTTCTCCAAGAAGCGAGTCAGGGCACTCCATTGTCCCTTCGTGTAGCGGAGGGCCATGCCCAGGGGACTCTTGGGTGGATGGAGCGGAAGTTGCTCATTCATCCACGCAGCCAGTTGCTGGAGGACGCGTGCACTGGTGGTGCGGCGAGCGTGGAGATGTTCCGGAGTAGCGAGCGCCCCAGAGTCTTGGGCGGCATGCTCGACGCTGTACAACGCGAGGATGAAGTCGAGCGCCGTCTTGGACTCGGGCGCGGTGGAGGGCGCGTCGAAGAATTTGCGGCGCACGTGGGCCCAGCACCCTACGCGCACGCGCCCCTCTGGCAAGGTCACGCGGTTGTAGCCCGTGTAGCCATCCACCAGCAGGTAGCCCTGAGTCCCTCCGATCACTTCCAGAGGCGTCACGCCGGAGCGGCTGGCGCTGTGGACGTAGGCGATGAGTTCGTCGGTGCGGAAGGTCCAGATGTAGGCCCGGCGTGTCTTGCCTTCGTCCAGCACGCGTTGGGGTGTCTCGTCGGCGTGCACCCGGCTGGCCTCTCTCACCAGGGTCAAGAGGCGCGCGGAGAGCGGCGCCGTGGCCCGGCCCACCTCGTGGAAAACGTCACAGAGCGTGGTGCGCGCGACGGGCATTCCTGCGCGGGCAAGGGCCTTGGCTTGGCGATACAGCGGAATCGAGTCGCAGCACTTCGCCGTCACTACGTGCGCCAGAAAGCCCGGGCCATACTGACCTTGCTCAATGGCCTTCGGCGCGGGCGCGGTGACGATGCCCGCGCCGCAGACGCAGACGAGCGTTTCCTGCAGGTGGACCTGCCGCTCCACGTGCGCGGGCACATACTCGATGAGGTCTGTACGTTTGCCAGGGCCCAGCGGCTTCAACGCCGTGCCGCCGCAGGACGGACACCGCCGCGCTTCGTCGGGCACGCGGTGATGAATCAGCCGCTCGGGCAACGTCGCGCGCGCCTCGCGCTTCAGCCTCCGCTCATTCAGCGTCGCTTCACGCGGCCTGGGCGCGTCACCGGAGGCTTTGCGCAGCTCGTCCTCGATGCGGGGGAGCTTCTCGCTCTTCTTTCCGAAGACGGTGCGCTGGAGGAGCGCGAGCTGGGATTCGATGCTGCCCACGCGCTCTTTGAGGGTGAGGTTCTCCCGCTCGAGCCCTTCGGCTCGCTCACGCCACTCGCACTGGTGCGTCGCATCGAGCGCTGCCATCTCTCTGGGAAAGCCAGCCCACCCGTGACGGGCATTGCCTCGGTGCCGCAGGGCGGTGCCCACTTGCCTGGCCTGCGGACGTGCGTGACGTCGATTCCGTCGAGCAGCATGGAGAGTTGGGCGGCATCCAATTGAGCTCCCAGGGCGTCCTCGCCGAAGGCAGGCAGGCGGAAGCGGCCCTGCTCCAAGCGCTTGTAGGTGAGGATGAAACCGCCCGCGTCCCAGGAGAGAATCTTCACCTTGTCCCCACGCCGCGAGACGAAGACGAAGAGGTGGCCAGCGTAGAGACTCTCCTTCCACTCCGCGCGCACAATCGCCGCCAGCCCATCAATGCTGTTGCGCATGTCGACGGGCTCACGCGCCAGCAGGATTCGCACCGCCCGGGGCAACAGCAGCATCAGCCGAGCACCGCCACCAGGTGCGCGAGGTACTCGGCCTGCGTGCCCTCCGGGAAGCGCAGCAGCATCCCCCGCGGTAGCGCCACCTCAAGCATGAGGCCTTCTCGTGCCCGCGGCGCGGGGGACGCGACCACCTCCACGGGAAGAAACGCGGCTCGCGGCCTGCCCGCCGCCTCGGACCGCCGAACCGGAGTGACCCTGGACTTCTTGTACAGCCAGTATTGGAGGGTGCCGAGCGGGACGTCATGCCTGACCGCGAACTCCTTCTGCGTCAGCTCGCTCACCGCGCACTCCTCTACCAACTGCTTCCATTCATCCGGATTGGGTCGTCGCATGCCGGAGTGAACCGGCGAATCCACCCCAGTTCAGGACGCCGGCCGTCGGTCGCTTACCAACATTCGGCAAAACAGGCCCTATCTGAGAGCCCATTCCTCCTCTGGCTCGAGGGAAGGGCGTTCGATCGCGGACCGAAAGAAGCAGCGTCGGCTGACTTCGTACAACTTGTCCTCCCTCCGATTTTCGCACGGGCAGTGCCGAAGATGAAGCCCATCGGAATGAGCCCTCTCACACGATAACCACCTTGACGCTCAGCGGGAGGACTGGCGAAGTTCATATAAAGGAGGGTTGAAAATCGACGTCCTAGCTCTCAGTCGAAGTTTGAGCGTAGCCCACCGTTCAAATGACAGAAGGAGGGCCCGAGACTGCGGCGTTCTATCTGCACAGAAGCATATTGTACTAGTATCCCACCGTCCATACGTGCCGTGCAAGTACCACACGCAGGGATTCATTGCAGGTAATGCACGTTCGGCGAGCACCAACATGAACGGGACGTAGTGCAAGGCATCCTGTGTCATTGTGTCCGTAGCAATTTAATTACAGAGTAGAACCTTGGTACCGAGGCATATGGCACAGATCGTTCTCCTCACGAATGCATGGGGGCCGAAGCACGGCGGTATCAACTCGTTCAATGCAGACTTTTCTAAAGCCCTTAGCCCCGTTCTTGCACCACAGACCTGTGTCACCTGCGTGGTAATGGACGCACTTCCGGAAGAAGTGGAGGACGCGGCAAGGCACGGTGTAAGGCTCCTCTCAATCGGAATCAAAAATATCTCAGAACGAATCGACGAAAGCCGAGTAGCCAACGTGCTTGAAGCGGTTCAGCGCGACGGGGATGAGCAAGTCCTATGGTGGGTGGGGCATGACGTTCACAGCGGGCCTGCAGCCATCGCGCTTTCGAAGAAGACAGGCAAGGGTAAGGCCGCGCTGTTCCATCACATGAATTACATCGCGTACACCGCCTACAAACAAGGTGAGGCGATCGCCGCCAAAGCAAAGGAGGACGCACAGCGAGCACTCTTTCGACAGGCCGACAAGGTGTTCGCAGTCGGTCCACTCTTGCGAGACAGCCTTAGCGATCTCCACGAGGGAATGAGGCCACCGCACATGGTCGTCCCAGGGCTCGCCGAAATCGTGCCTGCCCCTCTCGGGAAAACCTTCAGCGGCATCACTTTTGGCCGTCTCGACCCAGCCAATGACCGCATTAAGCAGGGCCGCTTGGCCATCGCTGGCTTTGCCATCGCCTGTCGCGAGGCAAACGAAAAACCTCGTGAACCCCAAGCCCTACGCGATGGTCCACTACTACGTGTCATAGGCGTTTCTCCCTCGAGCGAGGAAGAGAAGGCACTTCATTTGTTCGCACGAGAAAGAGCAGGACGCGTCATCAACCTACTCTCGCTCCCATATGAAGAAGATCGCAACCAACTCTTCGACGCACTAAAGCGCTCCAGCTTTGCAATGATGCTGTCCTGGCATGAAGGATTTGGCCTTACCGGGTGGGAAGCCATCGCAGCTGAAGTTCCACTTATAGTGAGCCAGAATTCGGGTCTCTACAGGTTGATCAACGAGAGACTTGGGGCACCGGGCCTAGCGTGCCTCAAAGTCGTCAATATTCGGGGCGGCCTTGGAGCCTTCGCGGACGACGACGGGGAGAATTTCGATTCTGCGGATGCGCAGGAAGTCAGCCAAGCCATTCTCGACTTGGCGCATGAACTTCCTCGTCGAAAGGAATACGCCAAGACCCTCCGAACCTTACTCTCCGAACGGAGTGATGGCTACACGTGGGCAAACTGCGCAAGAAGTTTCGCCGATGCGCTTGGACTACCCAAGCAGCCAGAAGTTCCTACATCTCCGACGACCGCTGTGCCAATTACGTTTTCTCCTGCTGTTGCTCCCTCAATTGAGGTGCCAAACCGTCCCAGCCAAGCTGAACTAGCACTCCTAGAAATCAAAGAGCCAAGCTGGGACCCCGCGTGGGGGCAGGCAGAGAGCCAACTCCTACGGGCGGAAGAAGCTTGCGTACCTTTTCACGAGTCGCGACGAAGACTCTTGGACGAAGTATTGACTTGGGCAAAGGATCCCGCCGGCATGCCCACAGCGATTCAGTTTCGCATTGGTTCAGCTGGAGCAGGCAAAACCCGCCTAATGCTTGAGACGTGCAAGGAACTGCGTAATCAAGGATGGACCGCAGGGTTCCTTACAAACAACCTCGGGCAAATCTCGGAGCACGCCCTCAAACAGTTCCTGGCTCGCCACTCACAAATCTTCGTCGTGGTGGACTACGCCGAGACTCGCCAGCGGGAGGTCGTCGAACTGATACGGGCGTCTTTCTCAAGAAACAAAGAAAGCACAGGCCGAATCAGAATCATGCTGCTTGCACGAGATGCAGGCGAATGGTGGGATCAACTCGCAACGGACTACCCCACAATCGAATCGTTCCTCACTGGTCGGGCAGTAAGCGGCCCTTATCGGCTCCCAGAGGTTCCTCCTGGAGAGCAGAGCAGAGAGATTATCTTTAGCGAGGCACTGGTAGCTTTCGCCAAACGAATTAACAAGGAGTACAAAGGCATTCTTCCGCCAGACCTGTCTGCACCTCATTTCGCCAATGTGCTCTACATACATCTCTCCGCGATGGCATCTCTCTTCGGGGAACGTCCAGAAACGGCTACCAGCCTGCTTGAAGCCGCCCTTCGGCGGGAGCGCCGATACTGGCATGAAGCGGCCAAAGACCACGGAATCCCGGCATCGTTCCATTCTGGACTGGATCAAGCAGTCGCAATTCTCACGCTCAGAGGCGGCGCAAAAGATGGAACTGATGCAAGGAGAGCAATAGAGTCTGTTTCTGGGTTTCGCGAAGCAGGCCCAGATGCAGTCAATAAAGTATTAACAGTTCTTCGGATTTTCTACGCCTTGTCTGGTCGTGTCGATGCGCTTCGCCCTGACATCCTGGGTGAACGATTGATCTCTCAAGAACTGGCCAAGGATCCTGCCATATTGGATGCTGTGCTCGGTGAAGAGGCAGCCGAGGCCACACACCGAAGCGCACTTGTCGTTCTGAACCGACTCGCGCGACAGAGTCCTTCAGACGTGATCTGGCTACAGCGCGGCTTGCGACAGCACCTATCACTCAGAACAGGCATTGCTGCAGTCGCGGTCGCCATCGAGTCCGGAGACCCCATTGGAAAGGTTCTCGCAGAGGTGCTCGCGAATGCCTCGGACACAGAGACCTACGATTTAGTCGAACCCCTCTGGAAGAAGATGCCAAATGAAACGATTGCGCTCCGTGAGTGCGCGCTCGTTCTCGCGCGGCTTCGGCTCAAACGCATTGAAAAAAAGACAAAAGGCAAACCAGTTGGGTTCGAGCAGAAACTAAAGCTATCCACTGCTTACCGCGACATTGCTGTCCGACTCTTCGTTTTGGATAAACAACAAGAGGCACTCGCGATGAATACAAAGGCGCTGCCTCTCTCGAAGGAAGTCGCCAGATTAGACCCGCCATACATTGCAGACTACGCAACATGCCTAATGCACAACTCAAGCATGCTGAAGACTCTTGGGAAACACGATGATGCACTAAAACAAATCCAAGAAGCCGTCGAACTCTTTCGCACACTCGCCAAAACAAAAACAGACACATCGCAAGCACAGCTCGCCATGGGCCTACGCAATCGAGCTGGAATACAGCAACAGCTTGGGGATTTTGAAGGGATGTACCAAAGCGCCAAAGAAGCCTGGGGGATTTGCTTGAATTTGGACCCCAGCGAGTCCAAGGACGACTTGGCTCGTTCATGCAACGTGCTAGCCCTCTCTCTCGGAGAACTGAGGCGACACGATGAGGCCCTCATTTATGCCCAAGAATCATTTACGATTTTGACTGAACTGACCGAGAAGAATCCCGACGCCTTTCGTTCTCGCTTAGTAGACGCGCAGCTATCTTTGGCTACCATCTGGCTTGGCGCCGGACAATTCAGACAGTCAAGAACTGCAAGTGAACAAGCAGTCTACATTCTTCGAGACCTTGCAAATGCCAGACCCGAGGCATTTCGAGAAGAGCTAAGCGACGCATTGGGCGTTCTATCTAGCACTCTCATTCGATTCGGAGAGCCTGAGAATGCCCTAAAATTCGCGATCGAAGGCCTAGAACTTGCGAAAGTACGCGTAAGCACGACCTCCGATGTGGCTCAAAGAGATGTAGGGATTCATCATCTACGGGTCGCTCATGTGAAAACCGAACTTGGTCATAATAGTGAAGCGTTGAGATGCGTGGAGGAATGTCTAGAGATCATCGGGCGGCTTCACACCGAACAACCTGTTGCATTGCGTCGGCGCTTCGCTGATGCACACTGCCTCAAGAGTCATCTGCTGATGGCAACTGGGCAGTTGGTTTCCGCTCGAGACCACATGTTGGCAATCGAGCCTCTAGTCGAAGAATTGAGCAAAGGCGAAGGCGCTCGAGCTTCACTCCCAACTCGAGCAACCTTCCTCATAACGCTCTCCCAGATTCAATTTCGCCTTTGCGCGTATGAAAGTGCCTTCAATTTCGCCCGCTCAGCCACTTCGCTATCTGATGAACTCATTCGCGAACAACCCATGGTCCACCGAGAAGCGGGCAGCGAAGCTTGGTGCATACGGGCTGCGTGTGAGGCAGTCCTTGGCTTTCTCACGAGTTCTCGCGAGTCCGCAGTCAGAGGACTAGAGCTTCTCGAAGCAGAGCTTGTACAAATATCTCGACAGCTTTCCCCTTGGATGCTGGATGTGGCCGGCGAGCTCATAACTCTAGCTGGCCCACTTGCAAGTGCGACTACGCATGCTGCCGTCTACGCAGCCATTCACAACAAAGCAACGGCAGCATAAATCATGCGTGTCCTTTCGAGCCGTGGGCCGAACTGGCAACACCCCTACAAACTACCGCAAAGACAGATGCAGCTTGATGACTGGCTTTAAAGACACAGCCAGCCAGGACCGATGGAGCCGTGCTGACTCTGACCCGCCAAAACAAACGCAACCGAGTCATGCGGTAGCAGTTCCCATTCGCATCACTCCGCAAGCACACTCGCCATTCATGTGACCTACCTTCATCGCAAAGGCCCTCATACGCCCTTCCGGTGTCTGAAATTGCCTCATTTCGGAGAGATTGGTACCCCACCACCGTCCTGTTCTAAACATCCCGAACACTGACACATCCGATTCTCCAAGCCCCCAGTTGTTCGTGGGCGAGCATGCGGTTGTGTACGCTACAGTCCCCGTCCTTACGTCCAGCAGCGCGGACAGGAAGGATTTACTAGTGTAGAATCACCCACAACGAGCTATGCCGCGCCGTCCTGACATGCGAGCTTTGTGAGCATTCCGCCTTATCGCAGAGGTGACCACCCGCCCAATGTGTCACCTCGTCGCGAAGAATTCCAACCAGCTCCCCAGCAAATGTCGTCTATTGGCGGCTCATCGCGCCAACACAAGGGATTGCCAATCCTAACAGCGCCCCTGTGCAACCATGACGCCCGTCACGAGGAATGTTATAATCGCCTGGCATCCGCCCTGGCTGAGCACATGACAACGTTTGCCTGACTCCATCCTGCCGAGGGGGGCGCTTGAGGACTTGCGACTGAAGCGCATGTAGGAGGAGGCTCGACATGAAGCTCGATGGATTCGTCCGTGTGCTGCCACGCGTGGTGCTGCTGCTTGCCATGGCCTGTCAGCACGACGCCCACGCGCAGGAACAGGCCTTTGTCAGCACCACCGACAGCAACCTCGCCGCGCAAGTGCTCACACCCGTGGGCACCACGTATCCCTATACCCAACAGTTGCAGTGGTTGGACTCCACCCGCTTCATCGTCGGGCGCCTGGATGGCTCCATGACGTTCTTCCGCCCTCCGGGCCCCACCGAGTGGGGGCCCATGCTCACCGATGTCCTGCGCACCCCCGCCAACCGGGGCGTGGAGATGATGGCCGTCCGCGACGAGCGGACCTTCGTCACCTCCAACGACAGCACCACCATCACCCTCTGGCGAGAGCGGGATGCCGGGCTGCAAGAGGACGCGGAGCCACTGCACCCGGACAGGCTCCCTCGCGCGTTCCGCTTCGAGAACTTCGCCTATGACGCGGACGTGGGAACCGCGAACAGCGGCGTCTTCGTCGTCCACGCGAACCGCGAGTATCTGGTGACGGGCCATGAGAACGGCTTCGTCCTCATCTGGAGCGTCTCGCGCAACGGTCGCCAGCTCGCGGTGCACAAGAAGCTCAACGTCCGCTCCCCCAACCCCATCCCC
>NZ_JABXEM010000243.1:0-17717 GCF_013372595.1 Myxococcus sp. AM011 | reverse complement strand
TGGCCCCGCCGCCCGCCGCCTCGGGGCCTGGTGCTTCGGGTGCCCTCGAATGGCTCGCGAGGTTCGCGGGCATGGTGGTCGCGTGGGTGGGGGGCGCTGGCGCGGCGTTCGGGGTGACGGGGCTGGCGGTGGGCGTGGTGAGAATCGTTTCACCGGAGGAAGGGAAGAAAGCCTCGGATGGGTGGTTGATCCTGGCGATGGCGGGCGTGCTCGTGGGTGTGGGCGTCTTCCTGTGGAAGAAGGGCATGGCGCCGTCCCGAATGGCCCGGCGCCGGGAGCAACTGCGTGGCTTCATCCGAGCACAGGTCCGGCTTCGCGCGAGCGACGCGGCCGCACACGTCAAGATGCCCGAGGACGAGGCGGCCGCGCTGCTCACCGCGCTCATCGCCCGTCACGAGGTGGACCTCGTCTATCTCTCGGAGTCGCGCGAGTACGTCCACCGGGACGCGCTGGAGCGGGGGCAGGGGGTCGCCCGCCGGTGTCCGTCGTGTGATGCCCCGGTGGGCGCGGACAATGTTCTTCCAGGCGACAAGCTCGCCTGCTCCTACTGCGCGGCCCCCATCAGGGTGGCCTAGAAGTCGCCCGCACGTTCTCGCAATCGATGGTCGCAGCTCGCCGTAAGGGTCGGCGTCCTTCGACGCATGGCCAGGTCCCTGGGAGGGGTCGATGAAAAGAGTATTTGGAGCGCTCACAGCCGCCGCGTTCCTCGGGTGCGCGGCCTCACATGAAGCCCAGAAGCCAGAAGCCCCACCCCCGGCCCCCGCCGAGGCGACGCCGGTGGCCGCGGCCCCGGCCGAGACGCCGAAGCTCCAGGTGCCGGTGGACTACTTCAAGCTCGACAACGGCTTGAAGGTGGTGCTCTCGCGAGACACCACGGCGCCCAAGACGGCGATTGGCGTCTATTACAACATCGGCTTTCGCATCGAGCCCAGGAACCGCACCGGCTTCGCGCACCTGTTCGAGCACATGATGTTCCAGGGCTCGACGAACCTGGGGAAGATGGAGTTCATCCGCCTCATCCAGAAGAACGGCGGCATCCTCAACGGCTCCACCCGCTTCGACTTCACCAACTACTTCGAGATTGTCCCCTCCAACGCGCTGGAGACGATGCTCTGGGCGGAGGCCGACCGGATGCGCGGCCTGGAGGTGACGAAGGAGAATCTGAAGAACCAGCAGGGCGTGGTGGCCAACGAGGTGAAGGTCAACGTCCTCAACCAGCCCTATGGCGGCTTCCCGTGGCTGGACATGCCGCAGGTGGCGAACACCAACTGGTACAACGCGCACAACTTCTACGGCGACCTCAAGGATTTGGAGGCCGCGACGCTCGCGGACGTGAAGTCGTTCTTCAAGACGTACTACGCGCCGAGCAACGCCGTGCTGGTGGTGGTGGGCGACTTCGAGCCGGAGCAGGTGAAGGGCTGGGTGAAGCAGTACTTCGGGCCGCTGCCCACGGTGGCGCAGCCCCAGAAGCCGGACATCTCCGAGCCGCGCCAGGAGAAGGAGAAGCGCCACGACAAGAAGGACCCGCTGGCCGAGCGTCCCGCGCTCGCGGTGGGCTACCACATGCCCGCGGTGGGCACGCCCGAGTACTACGCCATGGCGCTGGTGGACGAGGTGCTGCTCAAGGGCAACGACAGCGCGCTCTACCAGCAGCTCGTGCAGAAGAAGGGCCTCGCCGGTGAGCTGAATGGCGGGGTGAACGAGTTGGGCAACCAGTGGAACTACAACGGCCCCATGCAGTGGACCGCCTATCTGTTCCATGACGCGAGCACGTCGACGGAGACGATTCTCCAGGAGTTCGACGGGGTGGTGACGCAGCTTCAGGAGAAGCCCATCGACGCGGCGACGCTGGCGCGGGCGCGGGTGAAGGCGCGCTCTCGGCTGTACGAGCACGTGGAGGCGTTCCTCGGCTTCGGCCGCGCGGACCTGTTGGCCTCCTTCGCGCTCTTCTTCGACGACCCGGAGCGCATCAACCGGCTCGAGGATGAGCTGATGAAGGTGTCACCGGAGCTCATCCAGAAGACGGCGCGCGAGTACCTGCGCCGTGAGAACCGCACGGTGCTCACGGTGACTCCCGCCCCCACCAAGGCCCAGGCCCGCTGAGGACATGCGACCCATGAACACGCGCTCACTTCGCAGTCGTCTCGTCGCTCCCGCGCTGATGGTGCTCGGGCTTCTCAACGCGCCCGCCCTCGCCTCCGCTCCCGTCAAGCAGGCGCCTCCGGCTCCCGCGGCGCCCGTGCCCTTCAAGGTCCCGGTCCGCACCGAGTTCAAGCTCGACAACGGGCTGGAGGTCTCCCTGCTGCCTTATGGAGACATGCCGAAGGTCGCCATCCAGCTCGCCATCGACACGGGCAACATCCACGAGAAGGCCAACGAGGTCTGGCTCGCGGACCTGACGGGCAAGCTGTTGGTGGAGGGCACGACGACGCGCTCCGCCGAGCAGGTGGCGCAGACGGCCGCCGGCCTGGGTGGACAGCTCAACGTCGGAACCACGCCGGACCAGACCTTCGTCGGCCTGGAGGTGCTCTCCGAGTCGGCGCCCCAGGCGGTGGCGCTCATCGCGGACGTCATCCAGAACCCGGCCTTCCCCCCGTCGGAGGTGGAGCGGGTGAAGGCGAACCTGCTGCGTGACGTGGCCATCTTCCGGAGCCAGCCGCAGACGCTCGCCGACGAGCTGCTGGCGAAGTCCGTCTATGGCGACCATCCCTATGGCCGCCTCTTCCCGACGGAGGAGATGCTGAAGGGCTACACGCGAGAGGGCGTGCGCGCGTACTACGACGCGAACATCGGCGCGACCCGCTCCCGGCTGTACATCGTCGGCCGGTTCGACGCGGCCTCGGTGGAGAAGGCGGTGCGCGAGGCGTTCTCCGGCTGGAAGCCGGGCCCCGCGCGAGTCGAGAACCCGCCGACGCAGCAGGTGGCGAAGTCGGTGCAGTACCTGGACCGGCCCGGCGCGGTGCAGTCCACGGTGCGCGTCGCGGTGAAGGCGCTGCCGCCCACGAGCCCCGACTACGTCCAGCAGGAGGTGATGAACACGCTGCTGGGGGGCTACTTCAGCTCGCGCATCACCGCGAACATCCGCGAGAAGAAGGGCTATTCGTACTCGCCCTACAGCACGGTCTCCGTGCACGTGGGGGATGCGTCCTGGGTGCAGAACGCGGACGTGACGACGGCCGTCACCGGGGAGTCGCTCAAGGAGGTGCTCAAGGAGGTGGACACGCTGCGCAGGACGCCGCCTTCCGCCGAGGAGCTGCGCGAGGTGCAGAACTACCTGGCGGGGGTCTTCCTGCTCCAGAACTCGTCGCGCAACGGCATCATCGGCAAGCTGCGCTTCGTGGACCTCCACGGGCTGCCGGACTCGTACCTGCGCGACTACGTGCAGACGGTGATGGCCGTCACTCCCGAGCAGGTGCGGCAGATGGCCACGAGGTCGCTCTCGCGTGAGGCGATGACCATCGTGGTGGTGGGCGACCTGAAGGTCGTCAAGCCGCAGCTCAAGGTGCTGCCGCCGCCGGCTCGCTGAGTCGAACCGCCTGGGGCGGAGGCTGGCTGTCGCCTCCGCCCTGGTCGCCTTGGGCGCGTCATTCCCCAGGGCTATATGCTTCAGGCATGAGTGAGCACGAGCCCCGAGTCATCGTCGCGCGGAAGTTGTCGCCGGAAGGCTTCGCCCCGTTTGGTGACGTGGTATCCGCGGGGCTGGCGCCGGGGGCGTCGGCGAATCAGGGCACGGCGGTGCGGTTCGACTGGTCGGCGCGGCTGGAGAACGGGCGGGAGTCGGCGAAGCCGAACCTCGCGGTGTTCCGCTCGGTGCCCCAGGGGCTGCCCTTCACGGTGAAGCTGCTGGAGCACCATCCGCATTCGAGCCAGGCGTTCCTGCCCATGCGCTGCGAGCGGTACCTGGTGTGTGTCGCGCCGGGGCTGCCCGAGGGAGGCCCGGACGTGGAGAAGCTGGAGGCCTTCGTGTGTGGGCCGGGGGAGGGCGTGAACTACCACCGGGGCGTGTGGCACCACCCCATCATCGCGTTGGACTCCCCGGCGGAGTTCGCGATGCTGGCCTGGGAGGATGGGAGCGCGGGGGACTGCGTGGTGCGTCAGTTCGCCGAGGCGTCGAGGGTGCGCGTCCAGGTCGACGACTGAGGCTATCATCCGGCCTCCGTTGGTTTTGGACCTGGGAGGCTCCGGATGGGACAGCAGGCGGATGTCATCGTCGTGGGTGGTGGGCTCGCGGGGCTCGTCGCGGCGACGGAGCTCGCGGACGCGGGCAAGCGCGTCACGGTGGTGGACCAGGAGGGCGAGCAGAACCTGGGAGGACAGGCGTTCTGGTCCTTCGGCGGGTTGTTCCTGGTGGACTCGCCGGAGCAGCGGCGGATGGGCATCAAGGACTCGCATGCGCTGGCGCTCGAGGACTGGATGGGCACGGCGGGGTTCGACCGCGAGGAGGACCACTGGCCCCGGAAGTGGGCGGAGGCCTTCGTCGACTTCGCGGCGACGGAGATGCGCCCGTGGCTGCACGCGCAGGGCATGCGTTGGTTCCCGGTGGTGGGCTGGGCCGAGCGCGGTGGCTACGGCGCGGTGGGGCATGGCAACTCGGTGCCTCGCTTCCACGTGACGTGGGGGACGGGGCCGGGGGTGCTGGCGCCCTTCATCCGGCGGGCGCAGGCGGCGCGGGAGAAGGGGACGCTGACGTTCCTGTTCCGGCACCAGGTGGACGAGCTGCTCGTCGAGGCGGGGGCGGTGGTGGGGGTGCGAGGGAAGAAGCTGGTGCCCTCGGAGGTGGAGCGTGGGGTGAGCAGCCCGCGGGAGACGGCGGGGGACTTCGAGCTGCGAGGCTCGGCGGTGGTCGTGACGTCGGGAGGCATTGGCGGCAACCACGAGCTGGTGCGCAAGAGCTGGCCCGAGCGCATGGGGCCCGCGCCGAAGTTCATGGTGCAGGGTGTTCCGGCGCACGTGGATGGGCGGATGATTGCGATTACGGAGGCGGCGGGTGGACGGCTCATCAACCGCGACCGCATGTGGCATTACACGGAGGGGTTGAGGAACTGGAACCCCATCTGGCCTCGGCACGGCATCCGGATTCTCCCGGGGCCCAGCTCGCTGTGGCTGGATGCGACGGGCAAGCGCTTGCCTCCGCCGTTGTATCCGGGCTTCGACACGCTGGGGACGCTCGAGCACATTTTGAAGACGGGGTATGAGTATTCGTGGTTCGTGTTGAACCAGTGGATCCTGAAGAAGGAGTTCGCGCTCTCGGGGTCCGAGCAGAACCCGGACCTGACGGGCAAGGATTGGAAGGGCGTGCTCAACCGGGCGGTGGGGAAGAAGGCGATGGGGCCGGTGGAGGCGTTCAAGGAGCACGGCGCGGACTTCGTCGTCGCGAATGACCTGCGAACGTTGGTGGAGGGGATGAACGCGAAGACGGAGAAGCAGGTGCTCGACTTCGCGACGGTGGAGCGCGAGGTGCTCGCGCGGGACAGGCAGTTGGACAACCCGTTCGGGAAGGATTTGCAGATTGCGGCGATTCGACAGGCGCGCGGGTACCGTGGAGACCAGTTGGTGCGCACGGCGAAGCTGCACCGCATCCTGGACCCGAAGGCGGGGCCGCTCATCGGCGTGAAGCTGAACGTGCTGACGCGCAAGACGCTGGGAGGGTTCGAGACGGACCTGTCAGGCCGGGTGTTCGGGGCGCAGGGACAGGTGATTCCCGGGCTCTACGCGGCCGGCGAGGTGGCCGGGTTCGGTGGAGGAGGGGTGCACGGGTACAGGGCGCTGGAGGGCACGTTCCTGGGTGGGTGCATCTTCTCGGGGCGCGCGGCGGGTCGGGCGCTGGTGAAGGCTGTGTAGAGCGTGAGAGGCCCGCGGCGGTGGTGCCGCCGTGGGCCTGCGGGTCAGGCGCTGTCGTCCGGGAGGAGGGTGCGGAGGAGCTCGTCGTCGTGGCTGAGCGGGCGCCAGCCGGCGGGTGGAGGCGTGGCGAGGAGGGTTGCCATGATTTGGCGAGCCTGCGCTGAAGTGGTCCTCGCCGAGCATCTCCGCCAACTCGACCAATGGGATGGAGGGGTGTGCGTCGGCGAATGCAGTGAGCGATGTATAGCCTTGCTCGCGCACGCACGCATACAGAAGCGAAGGCCAGTCGCCCTGCCATGTTGCTTCGCCGCTCATCAGCGCTTTCCGTGGTGGCGCTTCGGACATACCACCTCAATTCTTCGACTGGGTCTCAAGGGGCTGCGCGCCGGCCTATTGCTGGGAAGCGCTCGTAGGCCCGCTTCAGTGCGTCCAGGTGCGCCGCATTGTCCAGGTCGAGTGGCGCGTCCGTGAGCCGAACCACCCACCCGCCCGCATCGGTGCGCCGCGCCCTGGAGAGCAGGTCCGCGTCGCGGGCAGGGTCCGGGAACCCGATGGCATGTGCGGCCGCGGCAGACCAATAGTTCAGCCACCCCAGGCAATGTGGAATCTCGGCCGAGCTGAGCTGCTCTGGCAGCTTGAGTGCTGGCAGTCCCCGGGGCGGCACCCCTGGCTTGTGGACCGGATCGCGTGTTTGCCGCGCGATTTCGACCCCCGCGCTAGATGGCGTCGCATGCCCCCAGAACGCGCGGGCTGCCTCTGCGACGCCTCCAAGCACATCCGCTGCTGCCGCGATGACTGCCTCATCCAGGGGCAGCTCTGCGTGGACATCGAGCAACGGCTGCCCACCCGGCGCTCGGCGGGCGGGTGTTTGCAACCCATAAATCATCACCGGAGAGCTTTCGTCGCCGTTGCACACGAGAGGGAAGCCACCCTCCTTGCTCTCTTCGTCGAGCCACGCGTCGCGCTGCGGCAATACGGTGGGGCGCCCGTCTTCGGAAACCTTCCAATCAAGGCGCAAGCCGGGGAAAGCCCGCTCGAGCCCCTGCACAACAGCGAGCGCGCGACCGTCCCTGGCAAGCAAGGCAGGCGCGTAGACAATGAGGCCGAGGGTGCTTTGCGCCGTCATCGCTTGCACCCCGTGACGACGATATCCAGTTCACTCGCTGCACGTTCCAGCGCGTCTTTGTGCGCTTCGGTGCTCACCCCAACGACGAAGCCATATCCACATGACAGCGCGATGTCGCGCTCTTCCCTCATCTTGGCCACCTGGTCTTTGACCACCTGCCCCTTGAGAAAGGCATTGTACGTGTCAAATTGGTCGGTCTTGATTTCCCACAGGACGCGCACGCCGACTTGCAGCGCATCAAAAAGCTTGCCGCCAACGAGTACGTCCATTCCGGGGTAGCGGTTCGGCGGAAACCTGTCGGCGCATTCATTATGCGGATCATCTCCTCCCGCATGTGGCACCGGGATGGGCCTGCAATTCGGGCGGCGCTCGCCCGCCACGGGCTCGGTCGGCGACGGGGGGAACCCGTCCTGCCCTGATGGCTCGGGCTTGGGCTTCCGATTCGACGAGGGCTCCTGCGAGGCGGGCTTTGTTTGGGGCGCGGGCTCGACTTCCTCCTGGCTACTCCCGCTCAACTCATACGCATCCAGCGCTTCCTTGATGACGACTCCCACGACCACCACGCCAACGATGATCACCGCGCCCGCGACGATCTCCGGCGCCGCCAAGACACAGAGGCCAATTCCCCAAACGGCCGCATCCGCGGAAGCAAGCGAGCACCTGCCCGTGGTGTCGTGAAACCGGACCCGTTCCCGGTCGAGAGTATGAAAGCACCGCTCCACCAGCATGGGCCATGCCTGGGAGGCCTCTTGCACGACGCAGCGTCCCCCGTCACTCCACGGCAGCGTCGCTGCTCTCTGGAGGTTGGCGCTCCTTGAGTCCCGCGTCACGCGCTCCCTTGGGCTCGGCGCTGACGTAGCGCAGGCAGAGAGGACGAGGAGAAGTGCGGCGTACGCTCGGAGATGCATGGTCACGTCTTCTTCATTCGAGCCAGAGAGCGACTGCTCAATGCTAGCCCGCCTCTGAGGTTTCCTCTAATGCGGATTGATTGCTTCGTGCCTTCCCCTGGAAGAGGTCCCCTGGATTGAAGCTTCTGCGTGCTGGGTGCGAGCCCCTCATCATGCGGGGTGGACTCCTCACGGTGTCCTCCATAAATCCATGAAATTACAATAATCCATGAATGGCATCATCATTGCCTTCTGGCGGTGCTCCCCTTGCGAGGAGACACCTGGATGAGAACCGCTTCATGGAAGGCCGTTGCTCTGTTGGCGTGGAGTATTGGCTGCGGAGCCGCCCCCGGCGATGACGTCGCACCCGCGCCACAAACCCACGCACAATCACTCGCCACCAGCGTGAAGATTCCCATCACCCCTTCCATGGTGAGGGTGGATGACGTCCGTCCCGCCGTGGGCAACTACGCGGCGCTCTATGACGAACAGGCCGCCATTGGCGATCCGCGCGGCGGCTCCAGCTTCAAGCCGGCGACGAGCTGGGCCAACGTCGTCTACAACGCCAGCGCCTACCCCATGGGCTTCATCATCGACCTGGGCGCGGCCCACGACCTCACGGAGCTGGGGGTCTTCGACACGTATGACACGGGGACCATCCAGTTCGATGTCGGAACCCCCGGCGCTTGGACACCCGTCGTCACGTTCAGCACGAACCTGTGGGAGCAGTGGAAGCTCTTCCCCATCACCCAGCGCACCCGCTACCTGCGCTTCACCCGGACGCTGTACGGCGCCACCAACGAGCTGGTCATCTACGGCAGCCCCGTGGACCCGAGCGGCCCTGTGAACACGCCCCCCACCGTCTCCGCCGGCGCCAACCAGACGGTGACGCTGCCCACGACGACCGCCACGCTGTCCGGCACCGCCAGCGACGCGGATGGCTCCATCGTCTCGCGGCAGTGGGCCCAGACGCAGGGACCCAACACCGCCACGCTCGTGACTCCCACTTCGCTCAACACGAGCGTCTCGGGCCTGGTCGCCGGGACGTACATCTTCGAACTCACCGCCACGGATGACGACGGCGCCAGCACGTCGAACACGACGACGGTGACTGTGATTGCCGCGCCCACGGGACGCGGAACGACGACGGAGGTCTACAGGACGGCGTCCTCACCCGGCAACTACGGGTACGTCCTGTACCTGCCGCCCGGCTATCAGGAGGGCTCGAACTGGCCCATCGTCTTCTTCCTCCATGGGCAATCGGAGACGGGTGACGGCGGGCCCACGCAGCTCAAGCGGGTCCGCGCGCATGGGCCGCAGAACTACATCGACAACCAGGGGAAGGACTTTCCCTTCATCCTCGTCTCGCCCCAGGCGTCGAACGGCAGCACCTGGAGCCCGTGGGAGGCCGAGAACCTGCTCCATCCCTTCCTCAACCACATCGTCTCTCAGCTCAAGGTCGACCCGCGCCGCGTGTACATGACGGGCCTGAGTCTCGGCGGCGGGGGCTCGCTCTCCTATGCCAGGACGTTCCCCTCGCGGCTCGCGGGCATCGTCGCCGCGTGCCCGACGTCCTGGCCCGGAGACCAGGCCTACGCGAACGGGATGATTGCCTCGGGGCTCGGCATCTGGGCGTTCCACGCCGTCAATGACGGCCAGTACCTCTACACCGCCACCGCCTCCTGGTTCGACCAGTTCGGCACCGCCATGGGCGGGACGAGCGGCGTGCTCAGCACCTACACCGCGCCCAACGCGACGCAGACGGCCTTCTTCCGCCCCGCGACGAAGAAGTGGGAGTGGATCAACGGACAGGCCTCCATGGACACGACGGGCGCGGGGCCGGCGCACCCGGTCCTCTTCACGCTCTACAACACCGGTGGCCATGGCATCTGGGACACCGTCTACAAGGACCCCAAGGTCTGGGAGTGGCTGCTCGCACAGCAGAGGCCCTGAGGCCCGACGTGTCCCTGGGCGCTCCTGATGTAGGGTCGCCCAGGGCACTCGGAGCCGCGAATAGAGGTCCCGCGGATATCGCGGAGGCGCTCAGATGCTCTTCATGACCTTGCCGTCGTAGGCACCGTCACTGGCTGGGGCGATGGAGTGGAACGTCGCGCCTGGCTCGCAGCCCGAGGGGAGCAGCGCCCGCGGGAGCAGCGCCACGAGGTGCAACTGGCCATGGACCCTCCCCCGGGGCAGCGTCTTCTCGGGCTCTCTGGCGAAGGCGTTCACGATGAACCGCGGGGCGATGTCGACGTAGCGCGCCAAGGAGAAGCGGACGTGGTCGAGGTTCCCCACCGCCTGATGCAGCGCCTCCGCTCCCGGGCAATCCAGGAGGAGTTGGAGCAGCTTGGGGCTCAGCGTGCTTCGGAAGGCGCCGAGGTAGGCCGACCTGAGCCGGGTGGTGTGCAGCCGCACCGCCACGAGCCCCTCGGGGAGTGGGTCCAGGAAGAAGTCCTGGCGGTAGTCATGGCCGCCATCCTTCAACAGCCGGGCCGTCAGCTTCTTCTGGGCCGCGGGCTTGCCCGTGGCGAGCACCTGTTCAATGGCTCGCGACAGGCCGGCTCCGTCCGTGCCCTCGTAGCCCGCCGCGACGGCGATGGACTTGCGGCCTCGGCTGGAGAGCCAGTCGAGCAACTGGGCCCGCAGCGCGCTTGCGTCAGCGGGCTCCACGGCCTCCACCTTCACCTCGAAGTTGGGCTCGTCGCGCAGCGGCTGGGCATCCACCCAGTCCCTCGTGGCTCTCCCCAGGTCCGGCTCCAGGAACCAATAGTTGGAGAAGCGCGCCTCCACGGCCTTCCGGATGTACTCACCCATGCTCCGGGCGACGGGGATGGCCGCGCCCTCCTCGCCCGCCGCGGCGGCCACCACCTGGGCCTGGTCCACGTCCTCTCCCTCCTTGTAGGTGAGGAAGGCCATGGCCTGGTCATTGTGCACGTCCACAATCATCGCCTGGACGTCGGGCGGGAAGTTGTAGGCCGCGTCCTCCTTGAACCACCGACCCCGCACGAGGGCGAGCGAGCCTCCATGGTCGGAGCCATCCGTGGCGCGCCAGCGAAGGTGCCTGAAGCCCAGGCGATAGAAGACGCCCTGACTGTGCGTGGGACTCTGCCCTCCGGAGGAGATGGGACGGTGCGAGGGGTACTCGACCTCGATGTTGGCGAGGTGCTGGAGCTTTTCGCTCCACATGTGGGCATCGTTCAGCGCTTCCAGTTCATCGGGGGACAACGAGGGCGTGGCGTCTTGGCTCATGCGCTTCCAGGGTCGGCCCGAGTGAAGTCCGAGTGGAACCCGGTCAACTGCTCCATGCCCTCAGGGGAACCTGGGGCAGGAGCAGGGCTCATCGTGATGGGGAACGGAGCCGGCTCGGATTTGTCGCAGCGAACCCGTGTAAGCTGCGGGTCAGTGCTGTGCCATGCAGGTGCCCGTCCAGTCGCAGTACAGGCCCGCCTGGCAGCGGCCTCCGCAATACAGCGACGTCCATGAGCAACCGCAGTAGCCATAGCGGCCCACCGTGCCGGCATCCGGTGTCCCGCCTCCCGTGGGCGGGCTCGGAGTGTAGACCCCCGCATCAGCACGGCCGGCGTCCCAGCCACCTCCGGGGGTTCCAGCGTCCCAGCCGCCGCCCGGGGCCGTGTACCCGCCGTCACTCGAGCCACCCGGAGGCAAGGACCCACTGTCCTGCGGGCCGGAGCCACCATCGCGCGGACCGCCGTCCGTGACAGGGCCCGTCGCGGGCGTCGACGACGGGTCCACGAAGCACTGCATGAGCCCGCCGGCCTGATGGCAGTAGTAGACGATGGCGCCGACCTCGACGGCGATGATGACGGTGCCCACCACCAGCACGGTCGCCACGACGACGGGGGCCACGGTGGTCCCCGCGATGGCGCCCACCGTGCTCACGGCGGCCTGGGCCTCCGCGGCGGTGGCCTCGATGGCGACGGCGCTGCCGGGCACGGCCACCGACGTGATTTCCGCGCCCGTCTGCATGGCGATGGCCGCCTCGGTGACGGTGATGGGACCGATGCCCTCGCCCACCACGATGATTTGCGCGCTGCCAGAGAGCGCCTCCGCCGCGGCGGCCTGCATCCACCCGACGTTTCCCGCGGAGATGGTCGCCGCGCCCGCCGTGTTGGCCGCGCTCGTCCCCGTCAGCAGGACCTGGCCCGAGCTCCACACGTAGCTGCTCGCCGCATACGTCTCCGCCGCGATGCCCTGGGCTTGCAGGTACTGCACCATCGCCATGGCGTTGTGGAACCGACCAATCACATACACCGGCAGGCCCGGAGTGTATCCAGGCCAGAGGTTCGCGCTCGCTGGAAGCGAGGCCAGCAAGACACAGACACCACCAACGAGCGACAGCCAGTTGCGAAGACGTCCAGTCATGGATTCTCCAGGGGTGAGACATCCATTATACATCGACGCACTGTTTTCTCCGTCTCCCTCCACGAAGTCAGACTCGAGGGCACCCGATGAGCACAGGTCGAGGTGTTCGTGAGCCCAGACCTGGTCCTCGTCAGGGAATCAGCGCGGCAACTCGATGTCCTCGTGCCCGAGCCGGGTGCCTGCGTCGATGCTCGCTTGCGCGCGCGCGGCGGACGTGGGCCCTCGGCTCGCGCAGTCTCGCAAGGAGGGGCCGCGCGACGCGGCGGTGGTGGCCGCCATCGCGCGGAACGTGCTCACCCACTCCCTCGACGTGGTGGTCGGCACCGAGGTGGACCTCCCCCCGCGTTGCCTGAGGCTCCGCTCGGGGGGCGCCGGCGGTGTCCCGGCGCCCGTGAAGTCTGGCCCGCTCGTTGATGCGATTGACGCGGTGCGAGCGCCGCTTCGCGTGCCAGATGGACGCAGGCCCGTTGCCGCTGGACGCACGCCGGTGCCCATCCCAGGGCATGTCAGGAATACTCCTCGCGGGGGCCGCTCTGGAGCGCGGACTGGCACAGTCGTTGCTCACCCGGCGTCAGCTCGCCGGGGAGGGCTCATGACCAGAAAACGGACGGAGTTCAGCCAGAAGAAGCTCGCACTGAAGAAGGGGCTCAAGGCGGGAGGGTTCTGTCTCGCCCTGGCCAGCCGCTGGGTGAGGCACATCCTCGACAGCAAGAAGGATGGGTGGGACGTCCCCAAGCAGGACGTGGACACTCGACTCCAACTGCTCACCGACGAGGCCGTCGAGCTGCACGCTCTTCACCAGAAATACCTGGCCCGTCAGCAGAAGGTGATGGACATGGTCAACATGCAGGAGGCGCTCGTCCTCGTGGCCAGGTCAGGGTTCATGCCGAACCGAGGCAATCTGGTTCAATACCTGGGGGAAAACGACGAGGAGATGACTCGCTTTTCCCTGGTCGACGTCAATGGCATCCATCTCCAGAAGAGCGCGCTGCTCGTGATGAAGAAGCTGAAGGTGCGTCCCGCGAGTGTGACGAGCGTCACTGTCACGAACGCCGAAGTGGCCGAGACGATTGCCTCGGAGAAGATACACAAGAGCTCCACCTACGTCGTCACACCCGTGCATGGCACGACTTCCTCGGAGCATGCCATGGCCATCTATCGCTCGGATGGCGTCTTCTCGACCTACTTCTACATCTTCGACCCCAACTACGGCGAGGTCTTCGCCTCGAGTTCGGAAGACGCGGCGGTTGTCATCAACGCGTTCATGGGCCCGGAATGCCCTTACAAGACCAACCAGTGGAACCTGCTGCGCTGCAACTGAAGGCCCCTGCGGAGGTCAGGCTTCGCGAGCCTGGACGCGTCGCCAGGCGAGGGAGGTGACGACACCGGCGAGGACGGCCTTGAGCAGCCCCCCGGGGATGAACGGCACGAAGCCCTTGTGGATGGCCGTGGCGAGTCCGAGAGAGGCCGCCACGCTGAGCCAGCACACGCCCGTGGCCAGGATGACGAGCTGCCCCGCGAGGAAGAGGGGCACCGCTGTCCGCGGGCGTCTGTCGTAGGCGTGGCGCGCCGCGAGGCCCACGAGGAAGGCCGCGGGCAGGAAGCCCACCAGATAGCCGCCAGTGGGCCCGACGAGCGCCGCCCAGCCGCTGGCCGCCTTCGCGAAGACGGGCAGCCCCACCGCTCCCAGCAGGAGATAGGCGAGCTGCCCGGCCACGCCTCGCCGAGGCCCGAGCGCGGCGGCCGTGAGGACGACGGCGAACGTCTGTCCCGTGACGGGCACGGGTGAGCCCGGCACCGTGATGGAGGCTTGAGCGCACAAGGCCGTGAAGAGCGCCGCGCCGAGGACGAGCGCGGCCTCCTGGGCACGCGTGCGCACGAAGACGTCAGCCAGGACGCGATGCGGTGGAGGACTCGCGCCCGCGCTCACCGCCGACCCACCAGCGAGGAGTGCGAGCCGCGCGACGACGCGGCGGGGAGGGAAGACACGGACCGATGCTCGGTGAGGACGCTCACCGATGCAAGGAGGCGAAGGGGGGCTCGCCCGAGACTTCCGGGTGTGCCGCCTGGGCGTGCATGAGGCACCGCCCCTCTCTCGATTCAGGTTTCGGGGCCGCGCGGCGGCTCTACTTGCCGTAGCCCGCGCTGCGCACGTCGGTCAGCTTGCCGTCGGTGAAGGTGACCACCTGCATGAGGCGGTTGGGCCCGAAGTTGTACGTCCACTCCTCCACCTGGACCGTCACCGTCTGCGTGGTGGCGGAGTCCTCCTTGCCTCCGCGGACCCGGTTCCTCGTGGAGGTCGACTCTTCTCGGACGTGCGTGCTCATGGGCTGTCCGCACTTCATGACCGCATCGGACTGGGAGGCGCCATCCGAGATGAGGTTGCTGCCACAGCGCATGGACGCCGCTTCACCACGGAAGGGCACGATGAAGGAGGCGAGGACGAGGCCGGCCAGGAGGGTACGCATGCGAGGCAGCTCCAACGAGCGGGGGTGCGCGAAGGACGAAGGCGCCCCCGGGATATTCACGAGCTCGTGGTGATTTCCCGCGAGGCCGGGTTTCTCCTCCGTCCCGTCGCCCGCTTCGGCGTGGCCCGTGCGGACTCCCCCGCCGGCTGGAGATATCCCTGCATCAACGCACCCAGCTCGTCGAGGAAGGTCTCGTTCGTCAGATAGTCCGGCCGGTCCGACACCGCCTTGATGCACAGCGTCTCCACCGAGTGCACGAGGATGAAGACAGCCATGTCGAGGTCCTTGGGGCGCAGCGCCTCGACTCTCGGCGCGAGGAAGGCGCGGACCAGGCGGAACAGTCGCTGCTCGTGCGGGTGCTCGCGCTGTGCCCGGGGCCCGTGGAGACGGCCTTCTTCGACGTGGTGGGCACCCGGCAGGTGGCGGTGGGCCCGGTGGCCACGGCAGGACAGGTGGCCCTCGCGGGCCTCCGAGGACTCGAGCAGGGGAGGGCCTCGCTCATCGCCGGCTGGCGCAACTGGCTCCAGGCCAACCTGCCGCGCTTCGCACCGCGCGCCTTCACCGCGCGCATGGCCGCGGGGATGCTGAAGCCGCGTGAAGCCCCCGCGCTGCCTGCCCGCTCCGTCTAGGGCTGACGCGGACGCAGCCTGAGGCGCAGGCGCTTCTCGTCGCCGCGGTCGATGACCTCGATGACTTCGAACACCTCGCCGGCCGCTTCCACTGTCTGGCCCGCGCGCACGCGCACGTGCCGCTGCTCCGGTGGAACGACTCGCGAGTCGTAGAGGAAGAGGGCGGCGGTGGACCCGCGCACGCCCGCATCCGTGTCCTCGGGCCAGAAGTTGCCCGTGGCCAGGCTCAGGTGCGGTGTCACCTGGAGCGGGCCGTGGTTCTTCGTCAGCGTGAAGGTGCCGGACTGCTCCGCCGAGGAGGGCGGCACGGCGGGCGTCTCACGGGCGCACCCGGACAGCACCAGCCCCAGGGCCAGTGCCAGTCCGGTCCACCCGCGCGTGCCCACCGCCGCCCGTCGACTCACTTCGTCGGGTTGGTGTTGGCGTACTGGAAGGACTCGCGGAACTGCGCCTCGGTGAGGACGATGTCCGGCGTGCCGGAGCCCCAGGGGTTGCGCAGCGTCACCGTGCCCGCCTTGGTGTCCACGCCCGAGATGAAGTACTCGTGGTCCGCCACCAGCGTGCCGTTCTTGTAGAGCGGCTTGTCGGTGCCGTCCGCGATGTCGAAGCCGAGGAACTTGATGTCGTCGTGCGTGCCCGCGGTGATGGCCTCGCCCGCGTTCAGCCGCTTCTCCAGGTCCGCCAGCGTGGCGCCCCCGACGTCCAGGCTGCTGCTCTTCTTGCCGGTGATGGCCTCCATGGCGTTGGCGCTGTTGCCATGGACAATCTTCGGGTAGCCGCCCTTCCACTGGGCATAGGCCTTCTCGACGAGGGCCGGCCACAGCTCCGCCTTGCCACCCTCCCGCGGCGTCGCGGCGTAGGCCGGGTTGCCACTGGAGTTCAGGGGCAGGTCGGGGGTGACGGTGATGGTCACCGGCTTGCCCTTGTCCTGGAAGGTGACGTTGTAGTTGCCGGACGCGTCCGGGCCCTTGACCATGTTCTCGATGAGGGCCGGGTTGGCGCGCGCAATCGCACCCATGGACGTCATCAGGTAGCAGTCGCCAATCTGCCCCTGCTGCACGTCGTTCCAGTGCGCGTTGACGCCGTCGGTGCCGGCCTCGAAGAGGCTGCCGTTCTTCACCGGGCCGTAGGTGACGTTGGTGTCGAGCGCCTTCGGGTCCTTCGTCTTCGGGCTCTCCGCGCCGCTGGTCCGCGGAGTGGCGCCGAACAGCGCGGCGGCGAACTGCTCACGGCGGCTGGGCGGCAGCATGCCGTCCTGCGTCCGGGCGCTCGACTGCTGCTGGCGGGCCTCCTGCGTCTTGACCTGCGGCTGGACGCTCTCGGTGGCCTTCGGGAGGGTCTGGGTGACGCGGGACCCCTCATTCCCAATCTTGAAGCTCATGGATGTTCCCCCTGGACTGTCGCCCCCCCAAGGGCGTCAGTGATGCATGTCTGGATTATCGCGATGTCAACGCAAGAGTTGCGTCGGGCCCGCACTATGCGTGCGGAGATCAGCGGACCTTCAGGTGGATGGCGGGCTCCGTGCCCTCGGCGCCGCTGACCTCGAGGATTTCGAGCGAGGCTCCATCCACTTCCACCACCTGGGTCGCGTGGACGCGCACATGCTCCTGCTTCGAGGGCGACGTGCGGGTGTCGATGATGAAGAGGCCTGCGGTGAGCTGCTTCTCGCGGCCCCCCTTGGCTTCGACTTCCTCGGGCCAGAAGTTGCCGCTGGCCACGCGCAGGTGGGGCTTCTCCGGAAGCGCGACGGGCCCCTGGCCCTTGATGAGCGTGATGGTGTCGGATGCCATGTGACTGTTTCCCCCGGTCGTCAGGACGGGCGGGGCCGCGTGGAGCGGTCCTCGCCCTGGATGATGTGGGTGGACGCTACCATGGGCCCCTGCACGGGCCGTATGGCCTTGACTGTGAGTGCGCGTGGTTGGGGGGCTAGAGGGCGGGGAGCTGGAGCGGGAGATAACGCAGTAACCGTTCACGGCGCAGGCCGGCGGAAAGGTGAACTGAGGTTACGTGCCGGGTAGCAGTGAGGGTGCGGGAGTGCCGTGGAGCTGAGCTTCGACGGAGGCGGTGAGATAGTCGAGCACGTTGCGCTCCTGCTTCCTGAGACTCATCACGGCGGTGAGGATGCGTGCGACGAAGAGACTGCCGTCCTCGCTCTGGGTACCGAAGCTCGTCTTGCGCCAGATGACGGCATGGCGCAGGTCTCTCTCGGCGAGATTGTTGGTGGGCTCGACGCCCTCTGTATAGACAAATGTCCAGAGAGACTCCTTGAGCTTGAGGATTTGCCTGGCGGTGCCGGCCACCGACTTCGGGCACACCTCCACGACCTCCTCCAGGAGTCTTTCCACCTCGCTCATGAGCGGCAGCATCCTCCTCTGGAAGGTGG
>NZ_JABXEM010000242.1:0-17780 GCF_013372595.1 Myxococcus sp. AM011 | reverse complement strand
TCCCGAGCCCGAGCCCGAGCCGGAACCCGAGCCCCTGCCGCCCGAGCCGGAGGAGCCCATCCAGCCCTCCGCCGAGACGGCCCTCCCCGACGAGGCGCGGGGCGGAGTCATGGCCGCGCTCAAGGACAAGCAGAAGCTCGTCCCGCTCGTCGTCATGGGCGTGGTGGGGCTGGTGTTCCTGGTGCTGCTCATCGCCGTGGTGGCGGGCGCCTGAGAGGCGTGGGCAGGGAGCGCCCGGGTGAAGGCGCCCCTCGCTGCCCCAGCCCCTCGGTGAGCCGTTACTTCTTGGGCGAGGACGCCGGGCGTCCCTTGCCCTTGATTTGCTCCGCCTGTGTCTTGAGGGCGAGCAGCGTGGTCCGTGCGCGCTGGGTGGAGCGCTTCTTGAGCGACGGATCCAACTCAATCGCGCGGCTCAGGTCCTTGAGCCCCTCGGGGATGTTGCCCCGGCGCAAGAGCAGCTCACCACGGCCCACCAGCGCGTCCCCGTTGGAGGCATCCACCGCGAGCGCTCGTTGGTAGGCGTCAAACGCCTCGTCGGTGCGCTCCAGCGTCAGATACGTGGCGCCCAGCTGCGTGAGGAAGGCGGGCTCCTTGGGTGAGGCGGCCACCAGGCCCTGGAAGATATCCAGGGCCAGGCGGGTGCGGCCGGCCTGCAGCATCTTGTGGCCGGCGGCCGCGTAGCCGAAGAGCCGCTCGCGCGTCATCCCGAGGAACTGACCCAACTGGAGCTCACCCTTGATGAGCTTCTCCGTCAGGGCCTTTGGAATCCGCACGTTCGACGGGTCGCCACTCTCCGGTCTACCGCTCACGGCCACCTCGCGAGGGGCCCCGGGAGGGCCCCTCTACCTACGGGTCAAGGTCAGAAGAAGATGTTCCGAGGCTTGACCATATCATTCAGCGAGTTGATCTCATCCAGGGCCTTGAAGAGCTTGGTGACCGACGTGAAGCGGTCGTCCAGGGGCTGCTCCTCCTCGGACTGCTTGGGCTTGCCCAGCTCCGCGATGGCGCGGTTGACCTGGTCGTTGATCTTCTTCATCAGCTGGTCGCGCTCGGCGGACACATCCGACTTGGACGCGTCCTTCTTGTCCGCGGCGGGCTCGGGCAGGAGCGTCAGCAGCGACGGGGTCTCCTTGTACTCGAACTCCAGGTCCTTGCCGTGCTTGAAGGTGGCGCCGCCACCGTCGTCGCCCACGACTTCCTTGTTCTGGTTGGCCCAGTCGTCGGAGTTCTTGCCCATGACGAGCAAGTCCCGGCTGTTGTTCTTGAACGTGTCGTCCCACTGGAAGGCGACCTGCGTCTCGTAGCCGTCCTTCTTCAGCTCGCTGACCTTGCCCTTGCCCTTGTCGATGTCAGTGACTTCGATGTGGTCGGCGCCGTTGGTGATGTTCAGCTTGCCCGTCACCGTCATGCCCGCGTTGCCCCAGGGCACGGTGGTGCAGCCGATCTCCGTGCCGTCCGGCAACTGGAACGTGGTGTTGCGCTTGAAGTCGAACTTGCCGCCGTCGCTCTCGTCGACGTGCGGGTCACCCCAGATGCGGGTGCTCTTGCCGTCCGGGCCGGAGATCTTCCACTCGAACTGGCCCAACTGCTCAATCTTGTAGCCGCCCGGGGTGGTGATGGTGCCCTTGTCGTCCACCTTCAGCTTGTCCGGCGGGCGGAACGTGTCGGCGGTGATGACCGGCTTCTCCGTCGGGAACGCGCCACCGGTGCCCGCGCTGGAGGCCGTGTCGCCAGGACGGGGGGCCCCGGCCGCGAACGAGTTCTCGTTGAGCTGGTTCAGCGCCTTCACAGCGGACTCGATGTCCGCGAAGGCGCTCTCCACCGTCTTCTCGATGAGGCCGAGGTTCTTCGTCAGCTCCGTATCGCTCAGCCCGACCTTCGTGCTGCCGGTGCTGGTGGTACGGGGAGCGTTGCCAGCCTGGTTGACACTCGTCATGACTTCCTCCCGAATCTCGGGGAATCCCACGCTTGAAAGCGCACATTCCCGCCGTGCTTTCATTCTCGACGGCCTGAGTCGGAAGTTGCGTTGAAACGCGAGGTTTCCGATCAGGACGGCGACGGGTCGGTGGTGACCGACCCTGGGTCATCGTGACTACCGGGTGGAGATGCGCGCCACGGGCTGGATGTTCAGCTCGGGCGACAGCTCCTGGTAGCTGAGGACGGAGAACGAGGGGTTGAACTCGTACTCCAGCAGCTTGCGGACGTAGCGCCGGATATCCATGGCGGTGAGGATGACGGGGCGCTGGGCGCTGGGCGGCAGGTGGCCGCACTCGGAGCGGACGGCCTGGACGATTTCCTGCGCCAATTCCGGCTCCAGCGCCAGGTGCGCGCCCGCGGAGGTCCGCTTGATGGAGCCTCGGATGGCCTCCTCGATGTTCGGATCCAACAGGTACACGACGAGGGTGCCGCTGCCGCGCGCGTACTTGTGGGAGATGTAGCGGCGCTGCGAGGCGCGGACGTGCTCGGTGAGCATGACGTTGTCCGCCTCCACCTGCCCGTACTCCGCCAGGGCCTGGAGGATGCCGCGCAAGTCACGGATGGAGATCTCCTCCTCCACGAGGCGCTGGAGGATGTCGGTCAACTTCAGCACGTTGACGACCTTGGGGATGACCTCCTTGACGATGGCGGGGAAGGCCTTCTCCAACTGCTCCAGCATCGTCTGCGTCTCCTGCACGCCGACGAACTCCCGCGCGTTGCGCCGCAGCACCGCGGCCACGTGCAGGATGATGTAGCCGGGCACGTCCCACGTCGTCAGGCCCGCGGCCTCCAAGGTCTCCCGGTGCTGCTCGGGCACCCACGCGGCCGGCTGGCGGGTGGCGGGGTTGATGGCCTCGAAGCCCTGGATGTTCATCAGGCGCAGGCGGTCCACCGTGTCGTTGACGAGCACGTGGCCCAGCGTGGCCTGGCCCGTGACGACGGGCACCTCGTTGATCTGCACCTGGTAGGCGCCCGGTGGCAGCGACGAGTTGCCGCGCGCGCGCACGCCCGGGAAGCGCACACCGAGCTCGATGAAGAGGCCGTCGCGCATGAACGGGATGAGCTCGAAGAGGAACTTCCCGCTGTCCTGGCGCGAGTCCACGTACGGCACCAGCGCGTCGGAGACCTCCAGGACGATGGGCGTGACGACGGGGATGAAGAGCTCGGAGTCCGGATTCATCGGCTCCTTGGGCGCGGGCTCCGACGACATCGGCGTGCCCAGGTCCGACTCCATGGCCGGACCGGCCTCCTCCACCATCTCCGATTCCTTCTTCTTCTTGAGCATCGTCCACGCGCCGAAGCCCGCGCCGCCGCCCAGGAGGAAGAAGGGAATCTTCGGCAGACCCGGGACGAGGCCGAGGACGATGAGCATGCCCGCGGCGATGGCGATGGCCTTCGGGTACGCGGTGAGCTGCGTGCCGATGTCCTTGCCCAGGTGGGCCCCCTCCTCCTCGCCGCCCACGCGCGTCACGATGATGCCGGCGCAGGTGGAGACGAGGATGGCGGGAATCATGCCGACGAGGCCGTCACCGATGGTGAGCAGCGTGTACTTCTGCGCGGCGTCCGCGGCCGACATCCCCTTCTGCGTCACGCCGATGATGAGGCCACCGACGATGTTGACGACGGTGATGATGATGCTGGCGATGGCGTCGCCCTTCACGAACTTCATGGCGCCGTCCATGGCGCCGAAGAGCTGGCTCTCCCGCTCCAAATCCCGGCGCTTCTTCTTGCCCTGGTCCTGGTCGATGGAGCCCGCGCGCAGGTCCGCGTCGATGGACATCTGCTTGCCCGGCATCGCGTCCAGGGTGAAGCGCGCGGCCACTTCGGCGACGCGCTCCGAGCCCTTGGAGATGACGATGAAGTTCACGATGACGAGGATGAGGAAGAGGATGGCGCCGACGACGAAGTTGCCCTGCACCACGAAGTTGCCGAACGCCACCACCACTTCTCCCGGGTCACCGGTGAGGAGGATGAGGCGGGTGGTGGAGATGGTCAGTGACAGCCGGAACATCGTGGTGATGAGCAGCAGCGTCGGGAACACCGACAGATGCAGCGCCGCTGGCACGTAGAGGGACACCAGGAGCAGCACCACCGAGATGCTGATGTTCAGCGTCAGCAGCACGTCCAGCAGCAGCGTGGGCAGCGGGACGATCATCATCCCGACGATGCACACCACGACGACCGCGAGGACGATGTCGGAGTACTTGGAGAGGAAGCTGTTCGGATTGGAGGCGGACATCAGCGGGGAGCCATCCTAGTCCGCGCCCGGCCCCGGGCCCAAGGGGGGCCTCACGAGCCGGGCGGGGTGTCCGTCGGAAGAGACGAAGGGAGCGCTTAACGCCCGTCCGGACCGGAGTCGCGTTCGGAAGCCCCCTGGGCCTCCTCCACGCTCTCCAGGGCCGCGGCCGCCAGCATGCGCGCCCGCGCGCTCAGCGGGTCCTTGCCCTCGGGGTCCAGGGACACCGCATGGTTGAAGTCGTGGGCGGCTTCCATCACCTTGCCCTGGCGCAGGTGGACCTCGCCCCGGTTGACGAACGGCGTCAGGTCCGTGGCGTCCAGCTCGATGGCCCGGTTGAAGTGGGCCTCCGCCTGGTCCAGGTTCTCCAGCGCCAGGTGGCAGGCGCCGAGCGCGGTCTGGAAGTAGGCCTCGGAGCCATCCATGGCGGCGAGTTGCTCGAAGACGGCCAGGGACTCCTGGAACCGGCCGTCTTGAAACAGGTCGAAGCCCTGAGTGGCCCGCTCGAGCAGCTCCGGGCCGGACAGCGGCTTCCCATCATTGTTGGAGACCGGCGCCTTGGCTTGGGTCGTCGTCATCTGGACTCATTCCCGGGGCGAATATGGAGGCGGCCTGGAGTCTAGCCCGCCTCCAGCGAGCCCACCAGTCAGGGGACACCGAGAAGCCACTACTCGTCGAAGCCGTCACGCGTCTTCTGCAACTGCTTCTTCAGGCTGGCAATGGCCATGTCCACGCCCTTCTGGGCCACCACCGCGCTGAACATCTGCTTCTTGAAGCTGTCGTCGACGTGCTTGTCGATGTCCTTCAGGGACGCGTTGGGGTTCTGCTTCAGGTAGCTGGCGATCTCCCCATCCATCTTCTTGGCGATGGTCTCCGACACGGAGTCGTCGAAGAAGCCGAGGAACGGCTTGTTCTCCAGGATCTTGTCCGTGCCCAGGGCGCTCGCGTAGTTGTCGCGGTCCGTCCCGGTCAGCTTGCTCTCGTCCTTCTTGCGGATGCCGTCCATGGTGGCCGCCTGCCTGGCCCGCTCCGCGGCCGGATCCGAAGGCGCCTGGGTGGAAGACTCCGACGCGGTCTTCTGCGTCGAGGAGGTGTAGCGGGGACCGCCATTGACGGGAGCGACCATGGATTTCTCCAAAAGGGTGGGGTTGAAGGAATTCTCGCGGGGGGGCGCGGAAAGTTTCGGACAGACGCACACGGCGTGTCCACCGGCGTCCGGAAATGAACCGGCCCCGCAGCAGCTCCAAGAGCTGTTGCGAGGCCAGGGTGCTGCGAACCGCGCTGAAACGATTAGCGCATGTTGCCGATGATGGAGCTCTGCATCTTCTCGATGGCCTTCATCGAGGTGGAGATGAGCTCGACCAGCTTCGCCTCGCGCTGCATCTGCTCCTGCGCGCGGAGGAAGGGCTGCTGATCCGCCGGGGCCGCCGCGATCATGTCGTTGGAGGCCTTGGAACCAGCCAGGATGCTGCTCGCAGCGGCGTTGAAGTTGGCAGAGACAGTCATGTTCGTTCTCCTGAGATTAATTCGTGGGTGCTGCGTGGCGAAGTGCAGCGGCGGCTACAAAAAGATTATCGGGGGAGGGGCTCGGAAGTTTCCTGCGAATTATCCGGGATCATTTCCGGTATTTTCGCGAGGCCCGGGTCCCTCCGGGAAACGGGCCTAACCCTTCAATTTTCCAAGGCTCGGGTTCTTCATCCAGGCCTTGAAGGACTCGAGCTGCTGCTGCTCCTTCTTGGGATCCGCGGGCGGCGGCGGGCTGGCCTCCGGGTCCAGGGACAGGGAGCGCTTGTTGGAAGCGCTCTCGAAGCCGTCCTTGGCGGCGGGGGCCCCCGAGGTGCGGGCCGGGGCCGCGGGGGCCGGGGCCGCGGGAGCCTGCGCGCTCGGAGGAGTGAACGCGAGCTTCGCGTGCATCTCCGGGTTCGCCTCCTTGACGGCGTTCTGGATGGTCATCCCGTAGGTGCTCAGGCGCTCCGACAGGTACGAAACCACCATGCCCAGCGTGGGGGGCACGGGGAGAATGGGGTCGGCCATGAAACGCTGGAGGGCGCCGGACACGTCGCCATAGAGCCTCTCGTCGAACGGGGTGCCCGGGGTCGTGGAGGCCACCAGCATCTTCATCGTCCGAACCACCTGGAGGAAGGTGCCCTGGGCCGTCTTGGACTGCGACTCCAGCTCCGCCAGCAACTTGTCGCGCTTCTCCACCAGCTCCGAGGGCTCCGGAGGCAGCGCGCCCATCTTCGCCTTCTGCGTGCTCATTGACTGACTCCACCTCTCCACAAAGAGGGGTTGGGGTTTATTGAGACGAGCCTAACAGACTGTTCCGGGCTCACCTACCCGGCGTCCGGCCAGAACCGGACGCTGGGACGGGCCTGGATCAACGCCGCTGGAGCGCGGTGAGCATGGCGCCCGCCTTGCGCACCACCGGATCATCCTGCGGCGCCATTGCCGCAGCGCGTCGGAGGTCATCCAGGGCCTGCTGCTTCTGGCCCAGGGCGAGCTTCACCTCGGCGCGGCCGACATAGACGGAGGCATCCTGGGGGGACAGCTTGGCGGCGACGTCGAAGGCGGCCAGGGCGCCGGTGCCGTTGCCCGCGGCCATCTCCACCACGCCCAGCGCCTTGGCGAAGTAGCCGTCCGTGGGGTTCACGGCGTACAGGCCCTGGAAGAGCGTGCGGGCCTCGTTGATGCGGCCCTGGTAGAAGAAGAAGTACGCCGTCTTGGCGATGGCGTAGAGCTCGTCGTTGGAATAGCCGCGCACCTCGCGCAGCGTGGCCTTGCCATCCGCCCAACGCTGGAGCCGGGCCGCGAGCTGGGCCTCGTCCTGAGGATCCTCCGGCATGCGCTAGTAACCCTCGTCCTTCTGCTCGGCCCACATGCGCCGGATGATCTCCTTGGTCTCCTCGTTCACCTGGTCCACCAGGGTGAGCATGGAGGACTCCCGCTGGAGCAGCGCCTTGAGGCGCTCCAGGCGGTCCGGGGACGCGTTGATGCGCGACAGTCCCCGGTCCATCAGGTGGCGGGACTCGTCGCTCCCCCGCCCCGCCACGCTGGCCAGGTGGGGCCGGTCGCTGAAGCCCTCCAGGTCCGCGTCATGCCCGCCGGGATGGGGCGGCAGGGGCAGGCGCAGCTCCTCCGACGAGTGCGCGGGACCGATGAAGTCCAGCAGCGCCGTGGAGGCGAGCGCGGGGTTCTTGGGGTTGCCCGTCTTGCGCAGCTTCTTGCGGTCGACCTGGGACGGGTCGACCAGCCGCTCACGGACGCTGCGGGGTCCCCCCCAGGGCCACAGGGGTGCCTTGGGAGGCTGATTGTTGATTCTGGCCATCGTGAACTCCGAAGCTCACTCCAGGAAGGGGGGGGCCGTCCAGCCCCCCTCCCCTACCGCCCTCCGGCGGCCGCGTGTTCGCGCTGGATTTCGTAGATGAAGTTGAGGACCTCGGCGACGGCGTCGTAGAGCTCCTCCGGCACTTCCTGCCCCACCTCCACCCGGTACAGGGCGTTGGCCAGGGGCACGTTGCGCATGATGGGGATGTTGTGCTCCTTGGCGATGGCGCGAATCTTCTCCGCCTTCAGCCGCAGCCCCTTGGCCACCACGCGCGGCGCGGTGTCCTTCTCCTTGTCGTACTTCAGCGCGATGGCGATTTCGGCTTCGTCACTCATGGGGCGCTCCGCGAACTCGTGCCGATGATAACCGCTCCCGGGGCGCTCATGCGCGGGCCGCCGGGGTGGGGCCGCCGTTCTTCAGGTCGTAGACGAAGTTGAGGACCTCCGCGACGGCGTCGTAGAGCTCCTCGGGCACCTCGTGGCCCACCTCCACCCGCAGGAGCGCGTGGGCCAGGGGCACGTTGCGCAGCGTGGGGACGTCCTCTTCCCGGGCGATGCCCTTGATGCGCTCGGCCTTGTGGTCCAGGCCCTTGGCCAGCACCCGGGGCGCGCCGTCCTTCTCCCGGTCGTACTTGAGCGCGACGGCGACGTGGTCCGGGTTGGTGACGATGACGTCCGCGTCCCGCACGGCCTCCATCTGCTGTCCCTCCATGATCTCCTGGTGGAACTCCTTGCGCTTGGCCTTGTGGTGCGGGTCGCCTTCGCTCTCCTTGTACTCCTTCTTCACCTCGTCCTTGGACATCATCATGTCCTTCATGAAGGACTTGCGCTGCCACCAGATGTCGAAGATGGCGAAGAGCACGAAGAGCAGCGCGACGCGGGTGGCCACGCGCGTCACCAGCTCTCCCATGATGGTCATGATGACGCGCGTGTCCTGGCGGATGGTCTCCATCACCATGGGCATCGCGTCGCGCACCACGCCGTAGACGACGTTGGCGGTGATGGAGATCTTGATGAGGTTCTTGAGCAGCTCCACCAGCGACTTCTTGCTGAACATGTTCTTCAAGCCGGCCAGCGGGTTGAGCTTGTCCAGCTTGGGCATCAGCGGATCCAGCGTGAACAGGGAGCCCACCTGCAGGAACTCCATCAGCCCGCCAATCAGCGCGCCGCCCGCGAGCACCGGCAGCGTCACCAGGAGCAGCGTGCGAATCCCCAGGTAGATCAGCTGCGAGGTGGCATCCCCCAGGTCATCACCCCGGGCCAGATGGTCGAAGCTGAACATGAAGAGGCTGGAGATCTCCTTCTCCAGGTTGTCCCAGGTCGCCTTCACGGCGGCGAGCCCCACGACGAGCACGGCCACGCCACTCATGTCCTTGCTCTTCCAGATCTGCCCCTTCTTGCGAGAGTCGTCGAGCTTCTTCTGCGACGGCTCTTCTGTCTTGTCTCCACTCTCGTCGGACATGGGCGCGCGTTCCCGGGAGGAGGCTCAGGCCAGCAGCCGCAGGGCGTCGGTGAGCACCCGCAGCATGTGGGCCAGCTCGACCTGCATGCGCGACAGCAGCGCCCCCAGCACCAGGAAGGTGATGAGCACGCCGACGAGCGGCTTGATGGCCATGGAGATGAAGAACACCTGGATTTGCGGCGCCACGCGGTTGATGGCGCCCAGCGCCACGTCCGTGAGGAAGGTGGCGCACAGCGCGGGCGCGGCCAGGGCCAGGCCCACCTTCATCATGTCGGCGAAGACGCGCACCAGCACGTCGAAGAAGGTCCACGAGCCATGGCTGAAGCGCGGGAAGCCATCCAGCGGCACCGTGGCCAGGCTGTCCGCCAGGGCGCGGATGACCACGTGGTGCCCGTCCAGGGTGAGGAACAGCACCACCGAGAGCTGCACCTTGAGGTTGGAGAAGAGGGAGACCTGCTGCCCGAGCTGCGGGACGTAGAGCTGGGCGTTGTTGCTGCCCGCCATGGTGTCCGTGACGGTGCCGGCGATGCGCGCCGCCTCGAAGGCGCTGTTGATGATGAACGCCATGCAGAACCCGATGAAGACCTCCTTCGCCATCAGCGCGATGTAGGGCAGCGCCGTCAGGGGGATGGTCGTCACGGTGTGCGCGATGGAGGGATAGAGCACGATGGCCAGCGTCAGCCCGATGCCCATCTTCATCTCCGTGGGCACCACTTCACCGCCGAGGAACGGGCTGAAGATGAGCACCGGCATCACCCGGCACATGAGCAGGGCGACCGTGAAGATGGCGGCGGAGAAGTTGGTCCGAGCGGCCAGCTCGGACACGAGGTCCGCGGCGTTCATTTGATGAGGGCGGGGAACCGGTCGAAGACGTGGAAGGTGAAGCGCAAGAGCTGGCTTCCAATCCAAGGCCCCGTCATGGCCAGCACGCCGAAGACGATGATGACCTTGGGCGCGAAGGTGAGCGTCTGCTCCTGGATCTGCGTGGTGGCCTGGAACAGGGAGATGATGAAGCCGACGATGAGGCTCATCAACACCGGTGGGGCCGACACCACGAGCACCAGGAACAGCGCCTCCTGGGTGATGACCGTGAGCTGGTTCATGGGGTGCCTTCTTCCTACAGGTAGCCGACGACCAGGCCCTTGGCGATGAGGTACCAGCCATCCACGAGGACGAACAGGAGCAGCTTGAAGGGCATGGAGATGGTGGTGGGCGACAGCATGTGCATGCCCAGCGCGAGCAGGATGTTGGCCACCACCATGTCGATGACGATGAAGGGGACGAAGAGCAGGAAGCCAATCTGGAAGGCCTCCTTCAGCTCCGACACCACGAAGGCCGGGATGATGACCATGAAGTCCTTGCTGTCCACCGAGTCCCGGTCCTCGCCCTGGCGCATCTTCTTGGCCAGGTTGTAGAAGAGCGAGCGGTCCTTCAGCGTCACCTTCTTCATCAGCCACTCGCGCAGCGGCTCCTTGGCGCGGTCCGCTCCTTCGAGGAGTGAGCCCACCTTCGCCGAGGAGAACGCGCCGGCCCCCGAGGAGTCCCAGACGTTGAGCTCCGAGGCCCGGTACATCGTCATGCCCACGGGGGTCATGATGTAGACGGTGAGGATGACGGCCAGCCCGGTAATCACCTGGGTAGGAGGAATCTGCTGGGTGCCGAGCGCCGAGCGGACGATGGAGAGCACCACCGAAATCTTCACGAAGCTCGTCACCATCATCAGCGCGAAGGGCACCAGGCCCATGGCCGCGAGCGCGAGGATGAGGATGAGCGGCCGCGACGTGAAGGTGTCGGCGCTCACCGCCTCGTTGGCGACGGAGTCGGGGATGTTGCCGGGGCGCTTCTTCTGCGCGAGGGCGATGAAGGGATGCAGCGACACCGCGGCCGCGAAGAGCCAGGGCGTGACGCGCGGGAGCAGGGAGCGGGCAGGAGTCTGGACGTTCACGGGACAGGTGCCATCAAGCGCCGGGGGGCTGGGACGACGAGCCCCCGGAGCGGCGGGAAAGGAGCTTCTGAAGGAAAGGGCTCAGGGGAACCACGTTCGTCTGCGGGCGCTGCGCGCGGATGCGCTCCACCGCCTCCAAATCCAGCTTCGACAGCAGCTGCAGGCCCGCCTCGCCGCCGCCCAGGAGCAGGTACTCGTCCGCGGCCTTCACCACGAAGAGCACGCGCTTGGGGTCCAGCGTCAGACGCTCCACCACGGAGACGACGGTCTGCTTGCCGGGCGCGGTCCCCTGCAGGCCCATCAGCCGGCGCAAGCCCACGTTCAGCGTGAGGTAGATGGACGCCACCACCGCGCCCAGCACGAGCAGCGTGCGGATGAGCATCCAGCCCATGCTCTCCGGCTCGGCCTCCGCCTCGGTCGCCGTCGCGGCGGCATCAATGGAGGGGTCCTCCCAGCGCGGCTCCTCTTCCGGAGCCTTCTGACGCGTCGCGGTGGGGGTCTCCGGCGCGAGGGTGGGTTGCGGAACGACCGACTCTGAAGCCTTCGAGGCACCGTCAGCCGGGGTGGGGAGGACCGTGGCGCTCGGAGTGACGGGGGGCGCGGCCTTCCCGGCGCCGTCCGCCGAGGCGCCCGGAGCCGACTTCTGGGCCCCATCCGCCGAAGCGGGAACGACGGCGGGCGCCGACTTCTCGGCCCGGTCCGTCCTGGGAGCCGCGGCGCCTGGCGCCGACTTCTCGGCCGGGTCCTTCGCGAGGGGAGCGGTGGCGCTCGGAGCCGACTTCTCGGCCCGGTCCGTCGCGGCGGGAGTGGTGGGGGCCGACTTCTGTGCCCCGTTCGCCGAGGCGGGAGGGACAGGCGCGGCCGTGGCGCTCGGCACGGGCGTGGCGGGCGACTGGGCCAGCACGGTGCAGGACGCGAGCAGCAGCGCGGCGCCCAGAGCGCGGCGCATGAGGGGGGTGCGGAGGACTGCCATGGATGGGGGCGAGGCTAGTTCAAAGGCCGGAGGACCGCCACGGGCCCCCGTCCGGCAGCCCGCTCCCGCCCGCTTGCTTCCGTCTCGGATGAAGACCTCAGCTCGCCAGGGTGGTGACACGCACGCCGAGCTGGCCTTCCATCTCCACCAGCTCACCCCGGGCCACCACCTTGCCGTTGATGGACAGCTCCACCGGCTCGCCAGGCCCACGGCTCAGCTCGATGACCTGCCCGGCCCGCATGCCCACCACCTGCTCCGCGGTGACCGGGATGCGCGCCAGCTCCACGGCGATCTGCAGCGGTACGTCTCCGAGCAGGTCGCTTCCGTCCGGCTTGTTCACGTCGTCCAAGGGCGCCCCTTCAAGCTCCGGAGGAACGTCCAGCTCCGGATTGGTGAAGTCCTCTTCCTGTTCCCGCCCCCCACCCTCCTCGGTGGCCGAGCGCGGGTTCCCCGACTCCCCGGGGATGATTCCTGTGATTCGGGCCTTGTAGCGCCCGTCGTCGACGAAGACCTCGGCCTCCGCGTGTCCCGCACGGCCCGCGCCCACGCGCAGCTGCGCCGTGCCGGATTCGCCCCGGTCCGGCCGCGCCGACAGCACGTCCACCAGGACGACGTCCTTGACGCGCAGGCTCGCCAGGTCGCTGGTCGTCAGTTCCGCGGTGCCAATCTCCGCCCGCAGCCAGCCGCGCACCGCCGAAAGCCGGCTCGCATGCGCCGCCAGGTCCGCCTTCGCGAGGGCGCGCCGCTGGGCGCTCGCCACCGCGGGCTCCGCCGCCTCCAATACCGCCGAGGGCACCACCAGCCGCACCATGCCGCCATGCGGCCCCAGCGTGGCGTTCAGGTGGACGGTCAGCATGGGCCCGTCATCTCCCAGGCGCGCGGACACCTCGTCCACGCCGCGGGCGACTCCGTCCAGCCTCGGGCGAGGCACCCCGGCCTGCATCGCGGGCACCAGCACCCGCAGCACTTCCAGGATGACGTAGCCCATCACCCCTTCCTCGATATCCGTCAGCGGGCGCAGGCCCACCGTCTCACCCGCGCCGCCCAGCAGCAGGTCCACCGCGGTGTGGGCCAGCGACAGCTCCACCTCCAGCACCGCCCTGCCCTGCAGCGCGCCCGGCGCCAGCACCGCGAGGAACGTCGGGTCCCCCAGGAACCGGCGCAGCTCCGCCATGGGCCGCACCTGCACGGACTCCAGGGACAGGCGCACCTCCGCGTCGAACAGGCCCTTGAGCCGCGCCGACACCGCACCAAGCGTCCCCGCGTTCGGCGTCAGCCAGCGCAGCCGCTCCGCCAGCAGCCCCTGCGCCCGGGACACCTTCTCCAGCCCCTTGAAGGTGAAGGGCCGCCAGGCGCTCCGGTCGACCCGCTCCGGACGCTCGTTTCGCTCGGGACGCTCGACCTTCTCGGCGCGCTCCACCTTCTCCGGACGCTCGGTCTTCTCCGGCGGCGGACGCACCGGCTTGAGCTGGCGGAGGTCCACCAGCATCGTCCGCTCATGCACGCCGGGGCCTTCGTCCTCCGGCTCCAGGCTCATGTCTTCGCCTCGAAGCGTACCGTCTCGAGCTTCAGGCCACGGCCACCCAGCGCGGTGCGCAGCCCCTCGCTCTGCTCCTCGAGCATCTTCAGCACGTCACGGTTGGTGCCGCTGAAGGTGGCGGAGATCTTCCCGTTCTTCGCGCTGACCTTGATGGACAGGCCGCTGAGCACGTCGCCGCGCAAATCAATCTGGAACTCGGCGAGGCCCGCGGCGTTGGTGCCCACGCGCACGCGGTCGACAATCTTCTGGGCAATCTCGCTGGCCATGGCGCGCAGCCGCTCGGAGCCCGCGGTGTCCTTGGGCTTGGCCACCGGCACCGGCGCCATCAGCGCGGGGTTGAACCGGAACCCCGGCCCCATCTCCGTGCCGCCGCCGCCTTCCTTCTTGTCCTTGCCCCCGCCGCCGCTGCCCTTGCCGCCGCCCGCGTCGGCCTCCGCCCGGATGAGCGCGCCCTTCTCCGAGCTGACCTGCCCCAGCGCGGACTCGGCCTTGCTCATGTCCTTGTCGCGCCCCTCGGAGGTGCGCTTGTCCTCCTTGGAGTCCGCGGCGCGAGAGCCGGAGCGAGCCTCGGTGGCCCCGCTGTCCGGCCGGCGCTGCGTCTGCGCCAGACCCGCCGGGTTGCCACCCAGTTGAGGCTGCTGGGCCTGCTCCCCGAAGGTCTTCCCCTGCTGCGTGGCCTTGGCCAGGATCTGCTTGGCGAACGCGCCCGGCGTCTGAGGCGTGGGCGCGGGGGCCGTCGCCTGAGGCTGGGCCTGGGGCTGCATCAGCTTCTGGAAGGTGCTGGCCCCCTCCGTCCGCTTCTTCGCCTGGCCCTCGGCGAGCTTCTTCTCCAGCATGATGCGCTCGGCCAGGCGCGCTGTTTCACGGTCGTCGTCGACTCGGCTCATGACATCGTTCCCGAGGGAAGGGGTGGCGGCAGGTTACTTGCGCTGCCGAGCCAGGAACAAGGCGTTGCCAATCTCCTCCTGGCTCAACTCCTCGCGCTGCTGGCGCTCGTGCTTCACCTGCTTCTGCCAGGTCTCCTTGTGCTTCTCGATGGCCTTGAGCTCCTTGGCCGCCTCGGCCATCTCCCGCCGCCGCTGCTCGACGAGTCGCTCGGCCACCTTCACCGCTTCCCGCTGACGCTCGACCTCCAGCGCCACCTGCGCCTCTTCGTCCTTCAGGCGCTCCTCGAAGCGGCCCATCATGTTCATGCCGTTGATGCCGGAGCCCTTGGCCATCACCTCCTTGAGGTAGGCGGCCACCTTCTCCTTGCGCTCGCGCTTGCGGCGCTCCAGCTCGTCAATCAGCCGCTGGAGCTCCACCTTCTCCTTCTCGAGGGCCTTGATGGCGTCGGAGAAGGCCTGCTCGGCCTCCTCCTTGGCCCGGGTCCGCATGTCCAGCAGGGTTTGCAACCGGTACGGGGGCATGGTCCCCCCATCCTACCCCGGATTTCCCAGGGTGCACCCCTGTCCAGTGGGCCAGGAGTCGTACCCCCGACGCCCCAGGGGGCCCGGCTCACTCCTCGAAGAGGGCGATCAACTGTTCCACCGTCTCGTCGAAGCCCGAGTTGGAGTGGGTGTCCTGCTTGAGGAAGTCGATGATGGCGTCGTACTTGTCGATGGCGTAGTCCGTGCGGGGGTCCGTCCCGTACTGGTAGGCGCCCAGCAGGATGAGGTCGCGCTGCTTCTCGTATGTGGCCAGCGTCTCGCGCAGCTTGCCCGCCGCCTTCTTGTGCTCCTTGGAGACGATGCCGCTCATCACACGGCTGAGGCTCGCGAGGACGTCCATCGCGGGCCACTGGTTTCGCTCGCCCAGCGCGCGGTTGAGGATGAAGTGGCCGTCGAGAATACCGCGGACCTCGTCCGCGATGGGCTCCTCCATGTCACCGCCGGCCACGAGGCAGGTGTAGATGGCGGTGCACTTGCCCTTCTCCGAGTTGCCCGTGCGCTCCAGGATGCGCGGCAGCATGGAGAACACGCTCGGCGGGTAGCCCTGACGGGCCGGGGGCTCGCCCACCGCGAGGCCAATCTCACGCTGGGCACGCGCCAGACGCGTCACCGTGTCGAGCATGAAGAGCACGTTGCCGCCGCGCTCCCGGAAGTACTCGGCGATGGCGGTGGCGACGTAGGCGGCGCGCAGACGCACGAGGCTGGGCTGGTCCGAGGTGGCGCACACCAGCACGGAGCGCTTCATGCCCTCCTCGCCCATGGCGTCCTCGATGAACTCGCGGACTTCGCGACCGCGCTCGCCGATGAGGGCGACGACGCACAGGTCGGCCTGGGTGTTGCGCGCTATCTGTCCCATCAGCGTGGACTTGCCGACGCCGGAGCCGGCGAAGAGGCCCACGCGCTGACCCTCGCCCACGGTGAGCAGTCCGTCGATGCAGCGCACGCCCAGGGGCAGGGGCCGCTCGATGCGCTGACGGGTGAACGGGTCCGGGCAGTTGCGGTCCACGGACCAGTCGATGAGGCCCTCTTCCGGCAGGTCGCTGCCGTCCATGGGCTCGCCGATGCCGTTGAGCACGCGCCCCAGCAACGCCTCGCCGCACTTGATGCTCAGGGGCTTTCCGGTGGGGATGACCTCGCTGTCCGGGCCGATGCCGTACAGCTCGCCCAGGGGCATGAGCATCACCTCATCGCCCTGAAAGCCCACCACCTCCGCCTTCACCGGGCCGCGGCCCCGGCTCTTGATGAGCACCAGCTCGCCCACGCGGACGTTGGGGACGCTCGCCTTGATGATGAGGCCGGTGAGTTCGGTGACGCGACCCCGGACGCGCACCGTCTGGGCTTCCTGGATGAGGTCGAAATAGCGCGAAAGGTCGATGGCCATGGACGCGGTTCCGTCCCGGCTAGGCCGGGCCTTCCTTCGGGCCGTTCTGGTCTGGCAGCAGCACGTTCTGGAGCATCTCCAGCTGCGTGGGCAGCTGCGCATCCACGGTGCCGAACTCCGTCTGGACGATGCAGCCCACGGGAGCGACCTCCGGGTCCTCCTTGATGGCCAGGTCCACCGCGCGGCCGATGAGCTCCATCAGCACGGGCTTCTTGGCGCGCAGCACGGCGGCCGTCTTCGGGTGCACGCGCAGCGTCATGGCGCGGGCGCTGCGCAGGTTGTCGATGGCGGACGCGCACAGCTCCAACATCAGGTCCGGGTCCTTCTCCAGGCTCCGGCCGATGATCTTCTCGCCCACGCGCAACCCCAGGGCGATGATGTCCTGCTCGTACGTGCCCAACAGCTCCCCGGCCTGCATCTTCGCGCGGAGGATGATCTCCGTGGCCTGGGCCAGCCCTTCCTGGCGCCCCTGCTCCCGCGTCTTCACCAGCAGCTCTTCGCGCTCGCGCTGGGCCTCCGCCAGGATGCGCTCCTTCTCGCGGTGCGCCTCCTCGAGGATGCCCTGGGCTCCCTGGCGCGCCTCGAAGACCTCGGCGTTCATCACTCCCGCGCGAGGAGGCCGCAGCACGGGCCGCTCCGACACGAGAGACGGCTCCGCCGTCCCGTCACCCTTGATCACCTTGCCGATCGCCATGCGCCGCTCCTTGCGGGCCGGATGCTAGCGCGTTCCGCCGCGCGGTCCACGCCCGCCGGAGCCCGGAGGCACCGGCTTGTCCGTATCGGACGTCGAGCGAGGTCGCCGCTGCACCGCCGTGCCCTCCTTCTGTCCCCCCGACGACGGCGCCCCCGCGGGAGGGCCTGCTCGCCCGGCGAGCACCCGAGGGGGCCGCTCCTGCTGGCCTCCGCCCTCGCGAGCCGGGTCCGGACGCAGCGCCTTGACGCTCACCGACGAGCGCGAGCGGAACACCCGAGAACCCTCCGGGTCCTCTCGGGACGGCGCGACATCGGCGCGAGGCCGCACCCGGGACGAACGGGACAGCTCCTCGGGAGGGCGCTGCACGCGCGAGGACTCCCCCGCGGGACCCACCCGCGAGGCATCCCCAGAGGGCCCCACCCGCGAGGCGTCCGCCGCACGACCCACACGAGAACCACCCGAGGCAGGGCCCACCCGCGAGCCGTCCGCCGCGCGGCCCACGCGAGAACCGTCCGAGGCGGGGCCCACGCGAGAACCGTCTGACGAGGGGCCCACCCGCGAGCCGTCCGCCGCGCGCCCCACACGAGAACCGTCCGACGCGGGGCCCACCCGCGAGCCATCCTCGGCGGAGCCCACCCGCGAGCGCTCCCGCATGGGAGGTGCCTCGGCCTCGCTGCCAGGTGTCGACGGGCGAGGTCGGGGTCCCCCCAGGCCCAGCCGCGAGGGCGGAGGGCCGATGCGAGCCCCCTCCGGGTCCGGCCTCGACGGACGACTCGGCCGGGGCTCGGGGCCTCCTGGCTCGCGACGGGCTCCCGCCG